>JAYTRE010000100.1:0-5673 GCA_043746395.1 Pseudonocardiales bacterium | reverse complement strand
TCGCTGACCTGGCTCACCTCGCTCTCGTCGACCGTCTGCAGGAACACCTGGCCGCTGAGCCATCCGGTCATTTCCATGACACCCATTCTTGGCCTGCCGAGCTTGCGTGCATATACCGGCCCGCGCCGCGTCGTCTTGGTGGGCCCGCCTGACTTCGATCGCCTCGGCTGACGTGCGACGGGACGGCGCGCGGATCGAGGTCAGCGGGCCGACCGCGGTGGGGGTCGCGTTTCGGCACGGCAGCTGCCAGAGTGTCGGCATGATCGATCGTCAGCAGGTCTGCCGGTGCGGGCTGGCGAGGCGGTGATCAACCTGCTGCTGATCGGTCCCCCCGGGTCGGGCAAGGGGACGCAGGGCGAGCGGCTGTCGCGTCGGCTGGGCCTCGAGCACATCGCGGCGGGCGAGCTGCTGCGTGCCGAGGTCGCGGCGCAGACGCCGCTCGGGAAGCAGGTGGCGGGCTACCTCGAGCGGGGGGACCTGGTGCCCGACGAGGTGATCCTGGACCTGGTACTCCCCCGGGTGCTCGCGGCCGCCGCGGCGGACGGCTATCTGCTGGACGGTTTCCCTCGCTCAGTCGAGCAGGCCGTCGAAGCCCGCCGGCTGGCCGAGCAAGTCGGCGCGAGCCCGACTGCGGTGCTCTACCTGGAGGCACCGCGCGCGGAGCTGATCCGTCGGATCCTGGCGCGGGCGGCGATCGAGGGCCGCGCCGACGACAACCGGGCGACGGTCGAGAACCGCCTCGAGGTCTTCGCCGAGGCCACCCACCCGCTCGTCGAGTGCTACCGCGACCGCGGATTGCTGCACGTCATCGACGCCGCCCAGGACGAGGACGTGGTCACCGCCGCAATCCTCGCCGCGCTCGACGGGGCGTACTGACCGGGGCGCGGCGCCAGCGCCGACAGTGTGCAGCCGCGTCGTCCGGCGCCGACAGTGTGCAGCCGCGCCGTCCGGCGCCGACAGTGTGCAGCCGCGCCGCGGGAGCCCGGCGAGTCTGCACACTGTCGCCCAAGCGCTGTCGCCCAAGCGCGCGGCGCTAAACATTCGCGGCAATTGTCGCAAATGTGGGCAAGGGGGGAGTCGAACCCCCACGTCCTTTCGGACACACGGACCTGAACCGTGCGCGTCTGCCATTCCGCCACTTGCCCGGGCCCGCACGATTGGTGCGGTCGAATCGGCCAGCCGAAACGGTAGCACGGGCCTGCGGGCACTCGGCCAGTCCTCAGGTGCCCGACCAGTAGACTTTGCGGACGTTCGCCGCACGTGCAACTGCGTCCTGCCCGTGGCAGCACCCGAGTTCGAGGGAGGTCGTCGTGAGTCTGGCCCAGCGCTTCGAGCGACGGCTGGAAGGCCTCATCGGCGGAGCCTTTGCTCGGGTGTTCAAGGGACAGGTCGAGCCCGTCGAAATCGGCTCGGCGCTGCAGCGCGAGGCGGCTGACAAGCGCAAGGTTATGGGTGACGGGCAGATCCTGGCACCCAACCGGTATCGGGTCACTCTGGCCGAATCCGATCATGACCGGCTGGTGCCGTGGGAGGTGCAGCTCACCCGCTCGCTTGCGGAGCTGTTGCAGGAATACCTGGACGAGAACCGCTGGAGCACGGTAGGCGACATCGAGGTCTACCTCGCCCGCGACGACCAGCTGCACACCGGCGTCTTCGGGGTCGCGTCCCGGATGGAGTCCGAAGCCCCGCCCCGCCGCCGCCCGCACGACTCACTGTCGCTGCCGGTGGTGCCCGGCCTGCCGGTGGGGCAGTACGCGCAGAGCTTCGCGCCATCCGACGCGGCGGCCCTGGCGGCCGTGCCGGCGGGCTACCCGCCCGCCCAGCACCGGGCGCCGTCGGCCAACCCGATGCCGACCACGCAGCACCCGGCGCCCCCGGTCATGCCACCGGTCAGTCCTCCACAGCGGCGTCCCGCCGCATCGCTGGTGGTCGACCAGACCAACCAGCAGTTCGATCTTCGGATCGGCAGCAATGTGGTCGGCCGGGGCAGCGACGCGGACCTGCAGCTGCTCGACCAGGGGATCTCCCGCCGCCACCTCGACATCCAGTTCGACGGCAACTTCGCCACCGCCTACGACCTCGGTTCAACCAACGGCACCTCGATCAACGGCCACGAGGTCGGTAGCCAGCTGCTGCGCCACGGCGACGTCATCCGCCTCGGGCACTCCCGCCTGGTGTTCCAGCAGGAGCATTCGTGACAGCACGGACTTGCGGCGCATGAACTCCGCCCTGGCGCTGCAGCTCATCCGCTTCGGCCTCCTCGCGCTGCTGTGGCTGTTCGTCCTGGCCGCGATCCGGGTGATCCGCAGCGACCTGCGCACCGCCGGCCAGCCGCGAGTGGCCACCCCGCCGGCCCGCCGCCGGCGGTCGGCCCAGCCGACCGCGGCCGCCGCGCCCGGCGGCCCGACCCACCTGATCGTCACCGAGGGCGGCCTGGCCGGCACCCGCATCGGGCTCACCGGCGCGCCGGTGCTCATCGGCCGGGCCAACGACTCGACCCTCGTGCTGACCGACGACTACGCCAGCACCCGCCACGCCCGCATCAGCCTGCAGGATGGAATGTGGATCGTCGAGGACCTCGGCTCGACCAACGGCACCTACCTCGGCCAGCGCAAGCTCGACGGGCCGGTCCCGATGGAACTCGGCGTGCCGTTGCGCATCGGCAAGACCGCCCTGGAATTGCGATGAGTGCTCGCGCGAAGAGCGAGGGATCCGAGCGCTGGCGCGAAGAGCAGGGGGATCGGCACGCCGGTAGGCGGGCTCGGATCGCGAGGCTGCCCGAGTGGGGCCCGAGTGCAGCGAGCGGTGGGCGAGGGATCCGATGAGCCGCGTGCGAAGAGCCGGGCGTAGGCAGCGATGGCTCTGATCCTGCGCTACGCCGTGCGCTCGGACCTCGGTCTGGTGCGCGGGAACAACGAGGACTCGGTGTATGCCGGTCCGCGGCTGCTGGCCATCGCCGACGGCATGGGTGGCCACGCGGCCGGTGAGGTCGCCAGCAAGATCGTCATAGGAGCGCTCGAGGCCCTCGACGAGGATCGTCCCGTCCGCGATCTGATGGCCGAACTGCGGCACGCGGTCAGCGAGGGAAATCACCAGATCGCCGAGGCGAGCGCCAGCCGCAAGGACCTCGAGGGCATGGGCACCACCCTTACCGCGTTGCGGTTCTCCGGGTCTCAGGTCGGGCTCGTCCACGTCGGCGACTCCCGCGGGTACCTGCTGCGCGCCAACCAGCTCAGCCAGATCACCCACGACGACACCTACGTGCAGTACCTGGTCGACTCCGGGCGCCTCACCGCCGACGAGGCCAAGGACCACCCCCGCAAGTCGGTGATCCTGCGTGCCCTCACCGGCACCGATGTCGAGCCCGACGTCTCGATCCGCGAGGCCCGCGCCGGCGACCGCTACCTGCTGTGCACCGACGGCCTGTCCGATGTCGTCTCGGCCGAGACGATCCTGGAGACGATGCGCGTCCCCGACACCCAGGAGTGCGCCGACCGCCTCGTCGAGCTCGCGCTGCGCGGCGGCGGCCCGGACAACGTGACGGTCATCGTCGCCGACGTGGTGAGCGCCCGGCCCGGCGACCGCATCGACGACGTGCCGGTCGTCGCGGGCGCCTTCGTCGACCCGACCGCCGCCGACGTGCCGGGCAGTGACAGCCCGGCCGAACGCGCGGCCAACATGTCCCGGCCTCCGACGGTGCCCGGTCCTGCCGCCGTGGCACCCAGCTGGTGGCACCGGTGGCGCGGCTCCCTGCAGATCGCGGTGATCGTCGCCGTGCTGCTCGGTGCGCTCGGCGGCACCTACGCGTGGACCCGGACCCAGTACTTCGTCGGCAAGGACGGCGCTGAAGTGGCGATCTTCCGCGGCGTCAACACCAAGTTCGGGCCGTTGACGTTCTTCGGCCTCTACCAGAACACCGACCTCAAGCTGAGCGACCTCTACCCGGCGGTGCGATCCCAGGTGCGAGCCGGGATCACCGCGCGCAGCGAGCGCGCCGCCGAGCAGATCGTCGCCAACCTGCACGCGCAGCTGCTGCCGCTGTGCCTCAACGCGAGCCCGCCCGTGGCGATCCTGCCCTCGACCCCAGCTGCGTCCCAGCAGCCGTCGGCAACCCCGACGCGCACGGCGGCTGGCACTGCGACGGCCAGCCCGCGCCGCAGCGCCGGCCCGACACCGAGCCCGATCAGCACGCCCAGCACGCCCACCGTCCCCATCCCAGCTCCCACCCAGACGCCGGGCGTTGATTGCCGGTGAGCCTCGTGCCGGCGCAGCTGCGCATCCCCACCCGACGCAATGTCGAGCTCCTCCTGCTCGTGTTCGCCGTGGTGATCGTCGTCGCTGCCGAGGCCAGCGTCGAGGCAACCCGTGACGGCCACCTGTCCAGCCGGCTGGCCACCTACGCCGCCGTGCCGATTGCCGTCGGGCTCGTCGCGCACGTGGTGATCCGCAGGGTGGCCCGCTACGCCGATCCCCTGCTGCTGCCGATCGTGGTGCTGCTCAACGGTCTCGGGCTGGTCATGATCCACCGCCTTGACCAGGGCCTGCAGACGCAGGCCGCCGAGAACGGCGGCACCTTCTCCGGCGTCGCTGCGCCCTCCCAGGTGCTCTGGACGGCAATCGGCGTGGCGCTGTTCGTGGCGATGATCGTGCTCATCCGCGATCACCGCGTGCTGCAGCGCTACGCCTACACCCTGGCGCTCATCGGCGTGTTCTTGCTGATGTTGCCGGCCGTGCTGCCCGCGCGGTTCAGCGAGGTGAACGGCGCGCGCATCTGGATCCGGTTCGGTGGCTTGTCGATGCAGCCGGGCGAGTTCGCCAAGATTCTGCTGACGATCTTCGGTGCTGCCTACCTCGTTGCCAAGCGCGACGTGTTGTCGCTGGCCGGGCGGCGTTTCATGGGGATCGACTTCCCGCGCGGGCGCGACTTCGGCCCGCTGCTGGCCGCCTGGCTGATCTGCATCGGCGTCCTGGTGCGCGGCCACGACCTCGGCACGTCGCTGATGTTCTTCGGCCTGTTCGTGGTGCTGCTCTACGTCGCCACCCAGCGGGCCAGCTGGGTGATCGTGGGCACTGTGCTCTTCGCCGGTGGCGCCTACGTGGCCTACCAGCTGTTCAGCAACGTGCAGGTCCGGGTCGGAGTGTGGTTGCACACGTTCGCCCCGAACCACGTCAACGACGGCTACCAATTGCAGCAGTCGCTGTTCGGGCTGGGCACCGGCGGCATCTTCGGTACCGGGCTGGGCGCGGGGCATCCGGAGCTGGTGCCGCTGCCTGCCACCGACTACATCTTCGCCTCCTTCGGGGAGGAACTCGGGCTCTTCGGGGCGTCCGCGCTGCTGATGCTCTACGCGCTGTTCGTCGCGCGGGGACTGGCCGCCGGACTGGCCGTACGCGACGCGTTCGGCAAGCTGCTCGCCACGGGACTGTCCTTCCTCGTCGGGCTGCAGGTGTTCGTCGTGGTGGCAGGCGTGACCCGGCTGCTGCCCGAAACCGGGTTGACTACGCCGTTCCTGTCCTATGGCGGCTCGTCCCTGGTGGCCAACTACGCGCTTTTGGCCCTGCTGTTGCGGATCTCTGACGCAGCCCGGCGACCGGCCACCACCCCGCCGCGCGAACAGCGCGAACAGGAGGCCGTACCGGCATGAACTCCACGATCCGCAAGGTCGCCGCCGG
>JAYTRE010000099.1:0-4981 GCA_043746395.1 Pseudonocardiales bacterium | reverse complement strand
CCGGGCCCAGCAGCGCAGCGTCGAGCTCGTCGGGCACGGCAGGCAACGCCGGCAGCCCGGCCTGGGCGCGCAGCCGATTGCGCCAGCCCCGCAGCATCGCCGCCAGCGCGAGCGCGAGCACCGCGACCCACAACACCACCAGCAACGCCCGGGTCATCGGCCGCCTCCCGCGAGGCCCGCGCTCACGCGCCGACCGTAGGTCCAGGCGCGCCGACCGGTGGTCCAGGCGCACGGCGTCCGGACCACCGGGCCGGACTCGATAAGCACAGCGCGCCGCGTCCGGCCCGGCCCGCCGGGCCGGAGCAATAAGCTCACGCCCGGACCGCCTCGACGAGCGACCCGTCGAGCACGGTCGCCCGGCCCCGCAGGAACGTGGCAACCACGCGGGCCGGCAGCGTGCGTCCGGCATACGGCGTGTTGCGGGATTTGGAGGCCAGCGCTCCCGCGTCGACGAGATACGACCCGGCCGGGTCGACCAGCACCAGGCTGGCGGGCTCGCCCACCTCGATAGGACGGCCGTGCTGCGCCGCCAGCCGGCCGATCGCTGCCGGGCGCACGCTCATCCGGTCGGCGACACCGGCCCAGTCGAGCAGGCCGGTGGCGACCATGGACTCGGCGACCACGCCCAGCGCGGTCTGCAGCCCCAGCATCCCGAACGCCGCGTCGGGGAAGGCATGGTCCTTGTCGTGCGCCGCGTGCGGCGCGTGGTCGGTGGCCACCGCGTCGATCGTGCCATCAGCTAGGGCGGCCCGCAGCGCGGCCACGTCCTCGGCCGGCCGCAGCGGTGGGTTGACCTTGTACACCGGGTCGTAGTCCGCGAGCAGGTCGCAGGTGAGCAGCAGGTGGTGGGGGGTGACCTCAGCGGTGACCGCGATCCCGCGCTGCTTCGCCCACCGGATCACCGCGACGCTGCCGGCCGTCGAGACGTGGCATACGTGTAGCCGCGAGCCGGTGTGCTCGGCCAGCATCACGTCCCGCGCGATGATCGACTCCTCGGCGACGGCGGGCCAGCCCGGCAGGCCCAGCCGGCCGGACACCTCCCCCTCGTGCGCGCAGCTCGCCTCGTCAGCCAGCCGCGGGTCCTGCGCGTGCTGCGCGACCACGGCGTCGAACGCCTTGACGTACTCCAGCGCGCGCCGCATCAGCCGGGCATCGTGCACGCAGCGGCCGTCGTCACTGAACACCCGCACCGCCGCCGCCGAGCGGGCCATCGAGGCGATCTCGGCGAGCTGCTCGCCGGCGAGCCCGCGCGAGACGGCCCCCACCGGGCGGACGTCGACGAGTCCCGCCTCGGCCCCGAGCCGGGCCACCTGCTCGACCACCTCGACGGTGTCAGCGACCGGGTCGGTGTTGGCCATGGCGTGCACCGCGGTGAAGCCGCCGAGTGCCGCCGCGGCCGAGCCGGTGGCGATCGTCTCCGCGTCCTCGCGGCCGGGTTCGCGCAGGTGCGTGTGCAGATCGACGAAGCCGGGCAGCAGCACGAGGCCAGCGCCGTCGATCACGTCGGTGTGCGAGGGCGCCTGCGCCCGAACGGCGACCTCGACTATGACGCCCCCGTCGAGGACGACGTCGACCGCGGCGCCGCCGAGCGGGCGAACTCCGCGCAGCAGCAGCGTCACAGGGCGACCTCCTCGAGCATCGGCACGTCGGCGCCGGACAGCAGCCGGAACAGCACGGCCATCCGCACCGCCACGCCGGCTTGCACCTGGTCGAGCACGACCGAACGCGGGCCGTCGGCCGCGGCCGAGGAGATCTCCAGACCCCGGTTCATCGGGCCGGGGTGCAGGACCGGCGCGTGGTCGGGGAGCAGCTCCAGGCGGGCCGGGCTCAGCCCGAAGCCGGTGGCGTACTCGCGTTCGGTCGGGAAGTAGCCGCCGCTCATCCGTTCCCGCTGAACGCGCAGCATCATCACCGCGTCGACGTCGCCGTGCGCCTTGCCCGACAGGGTGGCATCGAGGTCCCAGCTCGTCGTGCACGGCCAGCTCGCGACCCCCGGCGGCAGGAGGGTGGGCGGGGCGACCAGCGTGACCCGGGCGCCGAGAGTGCGCAGCAGCACGACGTTGGAGCGGGCCACCCGGCTGTGCGTGATGTCGCCGACGATCACGACGTGCCGGTCGGTGAGCTCGCCCAGGCGCCCCCGCAGCGTGAATGCGTCGAGCAGGGCCTGCGTGGGATGTTCATGGGTGCCGTCCCCGGCGTTGACGACGTGGCAGTCGACCCAGCCCGCGATGCGGTGCACCGCCCCGGAGGAATGGTGCCGGACGACTAGTGCGTCCACGCCAAGTGCCGCGACGGTGCGCACGGTGTCGCGCAGGCTTTCGCCCTTGCTGACGCTTGAGCCTTTGGCGCTGACGTTGATGACGTCGGCCGACAGCCATTTGCCGGCAATCTCGAAGGACGACCGGGTGCGCGTCGAGTCCTCGAAGAACAGGTTGACGATGGTGCGCCCCCGCAGCGGAGGAAGTTTCTTGACCTCGCGGGTCTGGATGGCGTGCATCCGCACGGCGGTGTCCAGGATCGCCAGCGCCTCGTCGCGGTCGAGGTCGGCAGCCGAGAGCAGGTGCCTCATCGGTGCTCTCCGTCGCTCACCGAGACGGCGTCGACGCCGTCGGTCTCGGTCAGCCACACGCGCACGTCCTGCTGCGGCGCGGTAGGCAGGTTCTTGCCGACATAGTCGGCACGGATGGGCAGCTCGCGGTGGCCCCGGTCGACGAGCACGGCGAGTTGCACGGCCCGCGGGCGGCCCAGATCCCGCAGCGCGTCGAGGGCGGCCCGCACCGAGCGTCCGGAGAAGAGCACGTCGTCGACGAGAATGACGGTCCGGCCGCCGACGCCACCCTCCGGTTCGACGGTCTCGCCCAGCGGCCGCACGCCACGCAACCGCAGGTCGTCGCGGTAAAGAGTGATGTCAATCGAGCCGACCGGGATCTCGACGGTGGCGAACGTGGCGATCCGGTCGGACAGGCGCCGGGCCAGGGGAACACCGCGGGTCGGGATGCCCATCAGGACGGCGTCGAAGCCGGTCTTGGCGATGTGCTCGATGATCTGGTGAGCCATCCGGTCGACGACGCGGAGGACGTCGGGGGCGCCGAGAACGCAATCGGCGGGCGTGCGGGCATGACCGGTCAACCCGGACCTCCTTGTCCGCCTCACGGGACGGGCCATTAAAGGATGTCGATGCCGCCAATCCTAGCAGTGCGCCGACCGCGACACCCCGCTACGGCAGTTGACGCTCTGTTCACTGCCAGTACAGTTGAATTCACGGTCCAAGTACACGGGGGAACTTCTGACATCGGGGGATGTATGGCCGTCGCAGCCGAATCGATCGACGCCGAGCACGGAGCGAGTCGCGACTACGCGAAGACGCTGGGCGTACGCCTGCGCGCCATCCGTGCCCAGCAACACCTTTCGTTGCATGGGGTGGAACGCAAGTCGGGGGGGCGTTGGAAGGCCGTCGTTGTCGGCTCCTACGAGCGCGGGGATCGCGCCATCAGCGTCCAGCGACTAGCCGAACTCGCCGATTTCTACGGCGTCCCGGTGGGCGAGCTGCTGCCGCACGAGCGTCCCGGGCTGATGGGCGGCGGCAGCAGTAACGCTCCGCTGTCGAAGGTCGTGCTGAACCTGACCCGGCTCAACGCGCTCACCGATGCCGGCGCGGCACCGCTGACCCGCTTCGTCGCGGCCATCCAGCGCCAGCGCGGCGACTACGGCAACCGCACGCTGGCGATCCGCCAGGCCGACCTCACCACGCTGGCCCTGATCTACGACACGAGCGCCGAGGGGATGACCGAGCGCCTGGTGCGCTGGCAAGTCCTGGCGCCCGAGTCGCTCATCCTCGACGGCGAGCCGTGAGCCGGCCGGCTCAGCCCTCGAGCGCCGCGGAGTCGACCACGTCGGGCGGCTGGTCGCGCAGGACCCTGGCCAGCACGCCGTTGACGAATCGCGGCGACTCCTCGGTCGACAGCGACTTGGCCAGCTCGACCGCCTCGTCGATGGCCACCGCGTCAGGCACGTCGTCACGCCAGAGCAACTCGTAGAGGCCCAGCCGCAGCACGGCCCGGTCGACCCCGGGCATCCGCTGCACCGTCCAGCCTTCGGCGTACTGGCCGAGGATCTCGTCGATGCGCAGCCGGTTCGCCTGCACCCCTTCGACCAGCTCGACGGTGTAGTCGTTCACCGGTGGGTCGGCAAGCGCGATCCGCTCGGCCAGGGTGCGCACCGCATCGGCTCCCAGCAGGTCGGCCTCGTAGAGCACGTCGACGGCCCGCTTGCGGGCCTTGCTCCGCGCCGACATCAGGGCCGGCCGGCTGGCGAGGACAGCATCGTCAACTGCTGATGCGGCCGAGGTAGCGGCCGTCACGGGTGTCGACCTTGACCTTCTCGCCGGTGGTGACGAACAGCGGCACCTGAATCTCGGCGCCCGTCTCCAGGGTGGCGGGCTTGGTGCCGCCGGTGGACCGGTCGCCCTGCACGCCCGGGTCGGTGTGGCTGATGAGCAGCTCGACGCTCGTGGGCAGCTCGAGGTAGAGCGCAATGCCATCGTGCACCGCGACGACGGCCTCGGCGTTGTCCAGCAGGTAGTTGGCGTTCTCGCCGACGGTCTCGGCCGGGATGTGCACCTGGTCGTAGGTGTCGCTGTCCATGAAGACGAAGTCGGTGCCTTCACGGTAGAGGTAGGTCATGGCGCGCTTGTCGACGTTGGCCGTCTCCACCTTGGTGCCGGCATTGAAGGTCCGGTCCACGACCTTGCCGGAGAGCACGTTCTTGAGCGTGGTTCGCACGAACGCGCCGCCCTTGCCGGGCTTGACGTGCTGGAACTCGACGACCGCCCAGAGCTGCCCGTCGATGTTGAGGACCAGGCCGTTCTTGAGGTCGTTGGTGGTTGCCACGACTGCGTTCGTCTCCCTGCTGAAATCCCACCCGCACCAGACGGCGGCGGCCAACGGTGCAGTCTAGTGCCCAGCACGCGACGGCCGTGGCG
>JAYTRE010000098.1:0-13233 GCA_043746395.1 Pseudonocardiales bacterium | reverse complement strand
CTGGACTCCCTGACGTCGCCGCTCGGGAACGGCCCCGGCGTCCACGTTTGCGGCCGGCGGCTGCGAGGTCGTCGTGACCTAGTCTTCGATCATGGCCTTGCCTCCTGACGCGTTCTACGACCACGCAGTGGCGGCCGCTGATGGCGACCGTCGACTCCCCTTGTCACGGATGACCGAGTGGGAGATCAGTCCCTTCGAGCAGGAGGGACTGCGCGTCGCGCCGCTGCGCCCACCAGTTCTGCCCGAGCCGGCCCGGCACGGACAGGACCCGTCGGACTGTCACTCCTGCCGCAACCGGGACGCAGGAATCTGGCTCGACGATCGCTGGCGGCTGACCCGGATCACGGGAGTCGGTACGCCGCTCGTGCTGATGTTGCATCCTCGAGACCACTACGACCTGACGGACCTACCCGATGAACTCGCAGCCGAACTGGGCGTGCTGACCACCCACCTCGCCCGCCACGTGCAGGCGCTGCCCAACGTTGCGCGCGCTCATGTCTATCGCATCGGCGATGGTGGCGCGCATCTGCACGTGTGGTTCTTCGCCCGACCGGTTGGACAGGCCCAGCTGTACGGGTCATGGCTGGTCGTCTGGGACGACCTGCTGCCGGAGTACCCGGCGGACGTGGCCGACGCTGACGCAGCAATCGTGGCAGACCTGCTGGCCGCCTCCTACGGTGGCCGGCGCTCGGTCACCAGTGGAACAGGGTGAGCCTGAGCTGTCCGATCCGCGATCCCCGTTGCCGAAGCCATCGCGGGAGGCGCGGCGTAGTGGCTCGAGGAGGCGTCGCGTGGCCATTGACCGAGATGGCGGGCGGCGTAGCGTCGCATCGATGACAGCACGGCAGCACACGGCTCGACGGGTGCCCCGCTGGGCTGACTTCACGCCGCTCGTCTCGCTCGCCAGGCCGGACCTCAACCCGACGCGACGCCGCCTGGCCCGGGCGCTGACCATCGACGACCTTAGGGCAATCGCCCGCCGCCGCAGCCCGCGCTCGGTCTTCGACTACACCGACGGTGCGGCCTCGGCCGAAATCAGCCTGGCCCGGGCCCGGTCGCTGTTCGCCGACCTCCAGTTCAACCCGTCGGTGCTGCACGACGTCTCCCGGGTCGACACGTCTACCTACATCCTCGGCACCCGCTCCGAGCAGCCGTTCGCGTTCGCCCCGACGGGGTTCACCCGGCTGATGCACCACGAGGGCGAGCGCGCGGTCGCGCGGGTCGCCGAGCGCTACGGCGTGCCCTACGCGCTGTCCACGATGGGCACGACATCGATTGAGGACGTCGCGGCCGCCGCGCCCAACGCGCGCAAATGGTTCCAGCTCTATGTGTGGCGCGACCGTGCCGCCGCCGAGGACCTCATCGCCCGGGCTCGTGCCGCGGGGTTCGAGGCGCTGATTCTCACCGTCGACGTTCCGGTCGCCGGGGCGCGGTTGCGCGATGTCCGCAACGGGTTTTCGATCCCGCCCAAGCTCACGGCGAGGACGGTAGGCAACGCGCTCCTACACCCGGCCTGGTGGGTGAACCTGCTCACGACCGACCCGCTGAGGTTCGCGTCGCTGTCCAGCTGGGACTCCACGGTCGCCGAGATGATCGACGCCCTGTTCGACCCGACGATGACCGACGACGATCTGGCGTGGCTGCGCTCAGTGTGGGATGGACCGCTCGTAGTCAAGGGCATCCAGAGCGTGGACGACGCGCGGCGCGTCGTCGCCGCCGGCGCCGACGCGGTGATCGTGTCCAACCACGGCGGCCGGCAGCTCGACCGGGCGCCTGTGCCGCTGCGGCTGCTGCCCGACGTTGTGCAGGAACTGCAAGGACGCGCCGAGGTATGGCTCGACACGGGCATCATGAGTGGTGCCGATATCGTCGCGGCCCGGGCTCTGGGCGCCGACGCCGCCCTCGTCGGCCGGGCCTACCTGTACGGGCTGATGGCTGGCGGTCAGCGCGGCGTCGAGCGCGCGGCACAGATCCTCACCAGCGAGGTGCACCGCACGATGCAGCTGCTCGGCGTGCGGAAGATTTCCGAGCTCGGACCCCAGCACGTGACCCTGCCGTAGCCGCCAGCCCGTGAGGACGCTGCCATGACCGACATCATCGAAATCACCCCGACCGTCGAGCAGTACGCGTTCACGTTCGGGGGCGTGGCCCCGATCCGCAAGGTTGCCCCGGGCACCGTGCTGCGGCTGTGGTCCGACGACGCGTTCTGCGGCGCGCTGCGCAGCGTCACCGACTTGTCGAGTGAGAAGGTGGACCTGCGCTACGTGAACCCGCAGACCGGTCCGTTCTACGTCGAGGGCGCCGAGCCCGGCGACACGCTCGCGCTGCACCTGGTCAGCCTGGAGCCAGCGCGCGACTGGGGTGCGTCGGCGGCCATCCCGTTCTTCGGCGGGCTCACCAGCACCGACCGCACCGTGATGCTGCAGGAGGCGCTGCCCGACACCACCTGGATCTATCACCTCGACACGGTCGCGCGCACCGTGCAGTTCCAGGCGCGGCACAGCGAGCACCGCATCGACCTGCCCCTCGAGCCGATGCTCGGCACCGTCGGCGTCGCGCCGGCGTCCAACGAGGTGCGCAGCTCGCTCGTGCCCGACCGCTTCGGCGGCAACATGGACACCCCGCAGATGCGCGCCGGAACCACGTGCTACCTCGGCGTCAACGTGGAGGGTGCGCTGTTCTCCATCGGCGACGGGCACTACCGCCAGGGTGAGGGCGAGTCGTGCGGCACCGCCGTCGAGGGAGCGATGACCACGACGCTGATCGTCGAGCTGATCAAGGGCGCGGCGCCGGGATGGCCGCGGCTCGAGGACGACGAGCACCTCATGACCGTCGGCTCCAGCCGCCCCCTCGAGGACGCCTGGCGGGTGTCGCAGGTCGAGATGGTGACGTGGCTCAGTCAGCTGTACGGCCTACACACGATGGACGCCTACCAGCTGCTCTCCCAAATCTGCCAGACGCCGCTTGCGAATGTCGTCGACGCGAACTACAGCGTCGTGGCCAAGGTTCGCAAGGCACTGCTACCGGCCACCTCCGTCTACGACGGTCTGCACCGCGACCTGCGGGCCCGCGCCGTCGAGCTCACCGGCGCCTGAGTCGGGGCGCGTAGCGTCGCAGCTTCTACTCCACCACCGTCTGGGAAGGGCGATCGGCATGGATCTGCAACTCACCGGGCGGCGTGCCCTGGTCACCGGTGGCACTCGCGGCATCGGCCGCTCGATCGTCGAGCACTTCGTCGCGGAGGGCGCGTCGGTCGCCTTCTGCGCCCGGGACGCCGACGCGGTGAAACGCACCCAGCGCGAGCTGGCCACAGAGGGCGTCCACGTCGTCGGCACAGCCCTCGACGTTGCCGACGCCGCGGCCCTCGCCCACTGGGTGACGAGCAGCGCCGAGCAGCTCGGCGGCATCGACATCGTGGTATCGAATGTCAGCGCGCTCGCCATCCCCGACGAGCCGGACAACTGGACCGCCTCGTTCGAGGTCGACCTGATGGGCGCGGTTCGCCTCGTCAACGCCGCCATGCCCCACCTCGAGGCCAGCGACGCCGCTTCGATCGTCGCGGTGTCGAGCGTGTCCGGCCGCGAGATCGACTTCGCCGCCGGCCCGTACGGCACGATCAAGGCCGCGCTCATCCACTACATGCAGGGGCTGGCAAACCAGCTCGCCGCAAAGGGCATCCGGGCCAACTCGGTCTCGCCCGGCAACGTCTACTTCGACGGCGGCGTGTGGCAATCCATCGAGCAGAACCAGCCGGAGTTCTTCAAGACCGCCTTGGACCTCAACCCGACGAAGCGGATGGCGACCCCTGCCGAGATCGCTCGCACCGTCGTCTTCGTCGCGAGCCCCGCATCCAGCCGCACCAGCGGCGCTAACGTCCTGGTCGACGGCGCCCTGTCGCGTGGCGTCCAGTTCTGACCACGATCGCCCAGGCCCTGTTCGCCGTCGTACCCGGAGCTCGAGGTCCCGGTCACGTCGTCAACTCTCCCAGGCTGGCCGCGGCCTGATCCCGGCGCACTGGCTTGCGTGCGATATGCAGCAATGACATGCATAGAGTATGCGTACCCGTGTGACGGTGACAGTCGAGGAATCAGCCGTGCATGCCGCGGAGGCTGCAGTGGCCGCCGGGCGCGCTCCGTCGGTGAGCGCATGGGTTGCCTCAGCGATGAGCGAGCGGGCTCATCGTGAGAAGCTGGCCAACGTCCTTTCCGATATCCGCGCCGACCTCGGCCCGGCGACCGAGGAAGAAACCGCATGGGCCCGAAGCGTCCTCGGCCTGTAGTCCTCGACGCCGGCGCCTTGATCGCAATCGAGCGAGCCGACCGACGGGTGATCCGGCTCCTCGAGCTCGCTCAAGAGATTCATGTGCCGGCGGGGGCACTGGGCCAAGCGTGGCAAAACCCCGCCCGGCAGGTTCGCCTCGTGCGAGTCGTATCCGCAGAAGGGGTGCACATCCACCCCCTTGACGCGGCGAGCGCTCGAGCTGCGGGACAGCTGTGTGCGGCTACCGCCACGTCCGACGTCATCGACGCGTCGGTCGTCCTGCTAGCTCGCGTCGTCGACGGGATAACCGTCACAAGCGACCCGGCCGATCTGCAGCGCCTGGACCCAGGCATCGACCTCATCGGCTGCTGAAGTCCCCGATCCCACTCGGACCGCGCAAGCGGCCCCTTCAGGTCGCCCTCGACGTATGCCCGCAGCAACTGCAACCCAGCTCGACGCAGCAACCGCTCCAGCAGTGCAGCGTCGAACCGGATCGACAGATAGCGGACTCGCCATGCGCCACAGGGCAGCTCAGTGGAGGTGGCGGGAATCGAACCCGCGTCCTCCGTCGCTTCAACAGGACTTCTCCGGGCGCAGTGTGCGCTGTCTCTGCTCGGCCCCACCGGTCATGCACACAAGCCGGTGTGACGGGCCCAGTCGCTGTGGATTGTCCTGCCCTCCCCCGCGACCGCGGCGAGCAGTAAGTCACCTAGCTGATGCCAGGAACCGGGTCGGTGACGAGCCCGGGCTGACAGACCCGCTCTGCTGCTTAGGCAGCGAGAGCGAAGTCAGCGCGATTGGAATCGGCGCTTATTTTTTTGTGCGTCGCTTTTTTAACGAGGTCAGCAACGCAATCCTCGGCCCGCTTCTCCTGTATCGACGTCCGGAGTCGAGACCATTCACCCCCATGGGTTGGTTAACCACTCCAGCGTAGAGCATCTCGGCGCGGCGATCAGACGCCGAGCAGCCGGCGGCCGTTGTGCCAGCACACCGCGCGCAGCCAGTCGTCGCCGAGATCGAAGCGCTCCAGCACGTCGAGCTGCTCGGCGTAGGCGTACGGGATGTTCGGGAAGTCGCTGCCGAGCACCACCCGGTCCCCGACGGCGCCCAGCCGAGCCAGCATCTCCCGCGGGAGCGGTGCCAGTGCGTTGAGGTAGTCGGTGCCGACCATGGTCGTGTCGACGTGCACGTTCGGGTATCGCTCGACCAGGTCGAGATGCTCGGCATACTCCGGTGCACCGCAGTGCGCGATGACGGCAGTCAGGCGCGGATGAGCCGCCAGCACGGCACCGAAAGGCCCTGGGCCGGTGTGCTTGCCCGGCAGCGGTCCGCTGCCGCAATGCACCACCGCCGGCGTCCCTGCTTCGGCGAGCTGCCCCCACACGTCATCGAGCAGGGAGTCACGCGGGTCGAACTCACCGACCTGGACGTGGACCTTGAAGATGCGCGTGCCCGCATCGAGTGCGCTCCGGACGTAGGCCGCGGCGGCTGGCTCCGGGAAGAACGTGCCGGTCGCGACGCAGCCGGGGGTGTTTGCCGCGAACTCCCGCGCCCACCCGTTGAGCGACTCGGCCATCCCCGGCTTGTGCGGATACAGCAGTGACGGAAACGCGCGCACCCCCAGGGTGTCGAGCGTGGCCAGGCGCTCGGCGTCGGTACCGCGGTAGTGGAGCGGCCAATCCAAACCGTAGTGCTCGCGGGCGTTGTCGAAGTAGCGCCACACCGCCTCCATCACCGGGGCCGGCATGAAATGCACGTGGATGTCGATCAGCCCGGGCAGCCCGAGCCGTTGCCACCACTCGGCGACGTCGGCATCTCGCACGGTTCTAGTCCATCCCCTTGGCGCGCCGGCCCAGCGCCTTGCGCACCTCGCGGTCCGCATCGCGCTTGGCGAGGTCCTGGCGCTTGTCGTAAGAGCGTTTGCCTCGCGCCAGGGCCAGCTCGACCTTCACCTTGCCGGCCGAGAAGTAGATCGCCAGCGGGACGAGGGTCAGCCCGCTCTCCTTGGTCTTGCCGATCAGGCGCAGGATCTCGCCGCGGTGCAGCAGCAGTTTGCGGGTGCGGCGGGGTTCGTGGTTGGTCCAGCTGCCCTGCTCGTACTCGGGGATATGCACGTTGCGCAGGAACACCTCGCCGTTGTCGATGGTGGCAAAGCCGTCGACCAGCGACGCCCGGCCCAGCCGCAGCGACTTCACCTCGGTGCCGGTCAGCACGACGCCGGCCTCGTAGGTGTCGATGACGGCGTAGTCGTGGCGCGCCTTGCGGTTCTGCGCGATCAACTTGCGACCGGTTTCGCGATTGCTCGACGGCGCGTGCACCGCCTGGCCAGCCACGGCCTAGAGCCGCACGCGCAGGCGCAGTGTCGCGAAGGCGGTGAGCGCCGACAGCACGACCCCGACCACCAGGCCGATCCCGCCGGCCACCAGCACGTCATTGATACCGAGGTTGGGGATCACGCCGCGTTTGGTCTGCCCGCTGAAGACGCTGTCGAGGACATAGTGCTTACCGATCGAGATGAATCCGATCGAGAGCAGGCCGCCGATCATCGTGGCGATCATCGCCTCGAGCATGAACGGCAACTCGGTCATCCACCGCGAGGCGCCAACCAGACGCATGATGCTGGTCTCGTTCTTGCGTTGGGCGGCGGCCACCTGGATGGTATTGGCGATCAACAGGATCGAGGCCACCAGGACCACCAGGGCCAGCACGATCGAGAAGATCCGGACGCTGTCGATGAGGCTCAGCAGCGTGTTGATCGTGGCCACCTGGTTGTTGACGAGTCCGACGCCGGGCTGGTTGCGGTACCTGGCCGCGAAACTGTCGTAGTCGCGCTGCAGGTTCTTGAGGTTCACTGTGAACGAGGCTGGCAGCACGCCGGGCTGCAGGTACTTCGCAGTGGCCGGATCCTGCGCCTTGCCGAGTTCGTAGGACTTCGCCTCGGAGATATAGCCAAAGGACCGCACCTGAGGGTCGGCGGCGAGCTGGCGCTGCAGGGACGCGGTCTCGGCGGGCGTGGTGGTGGCCAGGCACGGAGGCTGGTACTGCGTTGCGCAGAGGTAGATGGACACGTTGATCTTGTTCTGGTACCGGTCCTTGAACTTGGTGATCTCCTTGTTCGCCAGGATCGACGCCCCGACGAACCCGAGCGCGATCGAGGTGCTCAGCACGAGCGCGATCGTCATCCCGAGATTTCGCCGGATACCGGTTGCGATACCGGACATCACGAAGTTGGCGCGCATGAGTTCCCTACTAGTCGGGGGTGGACCGGGTAGCCGCTCAGCGGCCGACTCCGTAGACGCCGCGGGACTGGTCGCGGATGACCTTGCCGAATTCGAGCTCGATCACCCGGCGGCGCATGGCGTCGACGATGTTGTTGTCGTGAGTGGCCATCACGACGGTGGTGCCGGTGCGATTGATGCGTTCCAGCAGGCCCATGATGCCCTGGCTGGTGTCAGGGTCAAGGTTGCCGGTCGGCTCGTCGGCCAGCAGCACCAGCGGGCGGTTGACGAACGCCCGGGCAATGGCCACCCGCTGCTGCTCGCCGCCTGACAGCTCGTTGGGCATCCGGCTGGCCTTGCCCTCCAGCCCCACCAGGTCAAGCACCTCGGGCACCGTCCGACGGATCGCCTTCGGCGACTTGTTGATGACCTCGAGGGCGAAGGCGACGTTCTCGTAGACGGTCTTCTTCGGCAGCAGCCTGAAGTCCTGGAACACGCAGCCGATCTTGCGCCGCAGGTCGGGAATCTTGCGGTTAGGCAGCTTGCTGACGTCACGGCCATCAACAGTCACCACGCCGTGGCTGGCGATCTCCTCGCGCAGCAGCAAGCGCAGCACGGTCGATTTTCCCGACCCGGACTGGCCGATCAAGAAGACGAACTCGCCCTTGTCGATGTCGACGGAGATGTCATCGAGCGCGGGGCGGGCACCGGCCGGATAGACCTTGGATACGTTCTCGAGCCGGATCACGAAGGTGGAGTTTAGCGAACGGTGACTTGCGAAGCGGCCAAGTGAGCGCGCGGCTGCCCGAATTGCCCGCTGTCACTGGCTGCGACGCCAGCGAATCCCGGCCTCCACGAATCCGTCGATGTCGCCGTCGAGCACCGCCTGGGGATTGCCCACCTCGTACTCGGTGCGCAGGTCCTTGACCATCTGATAGGGGTGCAGGACATAGCTGCGCATCTGGTTGCCCCAGCTGTTGCCAGCATCCTTGAGGGCGTCCATGGCGGCCTGCTCCTGCTGGCGGCGCCGCTCGAGCAGCTTGGCCTGCAGCACGTTCATAGCGCTCGCCCGGTTCTGGATCTGGCTGCGCTCGTTCTGGCAGCTCACCACGATGCCGGTAGACAAGTGGGTGATGCGCACCGCCGAGTCGGTGGTGTTAACGCCCTGCCCGCCGGGGCCGCTGGAGCGGTAGACGTCGACGCGGATGTCGTCGTCGGGGATCTCGACGTGGTCGGAGGACTCCACGACGGGCAGCACTTCGACGCCCGCGAAGCTGGTCTGGCGGCGGCCCTGGTTGTCGAACGGGCTGATCCGCACGAGGCGGTGGGTGCCCTGCTCGACGCTCAGGGTGCCGTAGGCGTAGGGGACCTTGACCTGGAAGGTTGCCGACTTGATGCCGGCTTCCTCCGCGTAGGAGGTGTCGAGGACCTCGGTGGGATAGTTGTGGCGCTCGGCCCAGCGCAGATACATCCGCAGCAGCATCTCGGCGAAGTCGGCGGCATCGACCCCGCCCGCCTCCGAGCGGATCGTCACGAGCGCCTCGCGGGCGTCGTACTTGCCCGAGAGCAGAGTCCGGACCTCCAGCTCGTCGATCGACTTGCGCAGGCTGCTCAGCTCGGTCTCGACCTCGGCCATGGCGGCGACCCCGTCGGCTGCCGCAGCCTCCTCGGTGGCCAGCTCCCACATCAGTTGCGCATCGTCGACGCGACGGCGCAGCTCCTCGACCCGGCGGATTTCGCCCTGCACGAAGGACAGCCGCGAGGTCACCTGCTGGGCGTTGTCGCTGTCGTTCCAGAGATCCGGCGCGGAGGCCTGTTGCTCAAGCAGGTCGACCTCCCGGCGCATCGCCGCGAGGTCGAGAACGCTCTCGATGCTGGCGAGGGTGACGGAAAGTTCTTTGAGTTCGGCGGCGACGTCCACGTCGGTCGAGGGTACGCGTGGAGCGCGCCACGACCGCCGAGGCTGCTGCCCTACCCCTTCGATCCGGGAGTGCTCACCTGATCGGGGCGCGGGCCGCGGAAGTCACCGTGTGCCGAAGGCCGCCGCCCCTGCCGAAGGCCGCGCCGAAGGCGACGGGCCTGGTCTCGACGCAGCTGAGCACGATCGTGCGCGCGTCGGCCGACAGCGCCGAGCGTACGAGCACTGCGCGGCGCGCCGGATCGCGGGCGAGGTACGCCTCGACGGCAGCGGGCACCTCAGCGAAGCGCAGCGCCCCTGCGCCTGCGAGCGCGGCGTCGCGGCGCAGGTCGGCCGCGCTGGCCGCCGCGGCCGCGGCGGCACCGTCACAGACGTGCTGCAGATCCCGCTGATGCACGAACGCCTGCCCGGCGGCGACGGCTCCTGCGACCGTGATCATGGCGAGCAGCACGAAGCCGAGGATCAGTGGCATCGTCGACCCGCGGTCCCGCCTCATCCAGGCGCCCGGAACTCGTCGACGTGCACCAGATACCGCCCGACCGTCGTAACTCCGCGGCCGGCGAGCACCCGCGGGACGGCGGGCAGGGTGGCGTGCCGCGTGACGCATACGGCGAATTGCGCGCCGGGCGCCAGGTGCGGAGTGACCGCCGCAGCGGTGCAGGAGGCCTCAGCTGCTACGAACCGGAGCGTGGCGTCACCGGCCAGGCCCTGGTCAGCCAGCGCCAGCCGGAGCGCGGCGGCCGCCCGGGGAAGGCTCTGGGCCTCGCCGGGACTGGTGGCATAGGCCCGGCCGACCTCGCGGGCCGCGGTGGACACCGCGAGCTGGCTGCGCTGCACCACCGAGACCCCGACCAGGAGGTAAACCAGCGGCACCATGACGATCACCGCCACGAACACGAACTCGATGATCGCGCTACCGGCCTCGCGTGGCCGGGCGACTGCAGCCGAGCGTGCCTGACACCCGCTCACGGCACGCCCTCCCGCAGCACGGTCGAGCTGACGTCGATGGTGAGCGGCAGGCGCAGCGGCAGCAACAGCAGCTTGAGGTGCCCGCGACACTGCACGGTGACGGTGCCCAATCCGGTCGCCGGGTCCGCGTCGGCCCGGCTGGTGCACGGCACTTGTGCGGCGGTGGCGGCGTTGAGACCGCGCGCGACGAGCGCACCCGCCTGGGCGGCGCCGGAGCGGGGATCGGCGCCGGCATTGGCCGCCGCACGGGCGGCGTCAGCCGCAGCGGCCGCGATGATATTGCGGGCGTAGCAGTACACGGCGACCTGCAGCACCCCGAAGAGCAACAAGACCAGCAACACCGACATCATCACGAACTCGACGACGGCGGCTCCCCGGTCACCGTCCCCCCAATCACCGTCCCCGAGGCGGCTTCGCAGCCGAGACACGACGGCTACTTGGCGTTCGTGACCGAGTCGAGCGCATTGCCGATCGCGGCCTTGATCTGCGGTTCGAAGACCCCGAGGATCGCCACGACCAAGATGGCCGACATCACGGTGACCATGACCCAGCCGGGGACGTCGCCGCGCTCGTGATCGTCGTCGCGCGCGCGGGCTCGGATCGTAAGCAGCCAGGCGGTCAGGAACGTCATCATGGGTCCTCCTCGGGGACTCAACGGGCAATCGACGTGAGGGTCAACAGGCCGGGGTACAGCGCGAACAGCACGGTCACCGGCAGGATCAGGAACACCACCGGGGCCATCATCGAAATTTCCTTGCGGCCCCCGGCTTCGAGCAGCGCGCGTTTGCCGATCTCGCGGACGTCGACGGCCTGAGCCCGCAGTACCGCCGCCAGCGGGGTGCCACGCTCAATCGCGACCACCAAGCCGGCGATGAACCGGGCGAACGGTTCGAGCGTCGTCCGTTCGGCCAGTTCAGTGAGGCTGGTCGTGAGGGGCCGTCCCGCTCGGGCCCGGGCCAGCGCGGCGCCGAGATCGCGGGCGAGTTCGCCGCGGGTGAGCCGGCAAACCCGCTGCAGCGCGTCGGTGGGCGCCTCACCGGCAGCGACCGACAGTGCCAGCAGATCCGCCACCACCGGAAACTCAGCCAGCATGGCCGCCTCGCGCCGCGTCAGCTGGCGGGTCAGCCACCAGTCCCGGCCGAGCACCCCGCCGATCAAGCCGGCGACGGCCGCAGCGCCGACCAGCAGCACGTCAACGCGGCCACCCAACAGCCCGACCCCGCCGATTAGGCCTATCCCGCCGAGCAATCCGACCGCGCCCCAGACCACCTGCTCAACCCGAAACTCCTCGACGGTGAGGGCACTGCCCAGGCCACCCAGCCTGCGGCGCACCGACGGCGCCCCGCCGACGACGCGCTCCAGCACGCTCACGAGCTCCCCGAGCGTCGGGCCGAACAGCCGGCGGGCCACGGTGAACGGCGCCGACGATGCGGACGGGCGGGCCAGCAGGCGCGACGGTGCCGGCGTGTCGCCCAGGTAGGGGGCGATGCGGTCGACCAACCGCACGGGGCGCAGCGGAGGCAACGCCCGCACCGCGATCAGCACCCCGGCCGCGGTCGCCAGCCCGAGCAGGACACCGAGCCACCAGGTGGCGCTCACCGCAACACCCGCCGGTCCTCGGGGAGCCGGCCGATGTGCAGCATCATCCGGTAGGCCATTAGGCAGACGGCGGCTCCGACCGCCAACAGCAGGGTGCCGCCCGGCGTGTCGTAGGCCTGCAGCGTGGCGGACTGGGTGCCTAGCAGGAGCAGGACCGCCCATGGCGCGCCGACGGCCAGGCGCGCGGCGTTGACCACCCAACCCTGGCGCGTCTCCAGCTCCGAGCGGGTCCGGGCATCCGAGCGCAGCAGCTCGGACAGGGTCCGCAGGACGGTGCCGAGGTCGCTGCCACCCACCTCCCGGGCCACCCGGACCGTCTCGCACACGCGATCGCCCACCGGATCGGCCAGGTCGTCCTTGAGCCCGTCGAGGGAAGCTCCGAAGCGTCCCGTCGCCCGATAGGCGGCACTGAACCGGGCGAACGGGGGACGCAGCTCGGCCGGTCCGCGCAGGGCCAGGGCGGCGAGCCCTTCAGGCAGCGACATGCCCGCGCGCACCGCGGAGGCCAGGTTGTCGACCGCCTCGGGCCACAGCTCCCGCAGGGCGACCTGCCGGCGGCGACGCATCCGCCGCAGCACGAGCAGGGGCGCGCAGAAGGCGAAGACGGCGAAGCACACCGCGACGGTGAGCGTGGCGGTCAGCACAACGACCACGCCGAAGGTGGTCCCCGCGCAGGCGAGCTGAGCGCCGAGCAGCTGCACCGAGCCGATCCCGTCGACGCCTGCCTGGCGCACCAGGTCGGCACGCCGCTGCACCCAGCCTGGTGCGGTCGCGGCACCCCGCCCGGGGGCGCGGGATCCGCTGCGCCAGATCAGCAACAACCCGACGCCGAGTAGGAGTCCGAGTACTGCCCCCACGTCAGGCCTCCCGGGCGAGCGGGCTGAGGTCGGCGCGGTGCCCGAGGGCGTGGAGCAGATCTATGCCGGCTGCCTCGAAGCGATCCGGGTGCGGCGGGTAGCCCTCGGCCCGTTCGAGCCTCCCGCGGCGGGTGGTGAAGATTTCGCTGGTCTCGATCACGTCGCCCTCGACGCGTCCCGTCACGCCGATGATCTCCCGGACCCGGCGATGGCCGGTTCCGTCGAGGGTCAAGTGCACGACGAGGTCGACCGAGGCGGCCACGGTCGGGACGACGAAGCTCGCGGACACGTTCTCGCCGGCGAGCAGCGGCAAGGTGCACATCTTGACGAGTGCCTCGCGGGCCGAGTTGGCGTGCAGGCTGCACATGCCGGGCAGGCCGCTGTTGAGCGCGATCAGCAGGTCGAGGCACTC
>JAYTRE010000097.1:0-7158 GCA_043746395.1 Pseudonocardiales bacterium | reverse complement strand
CCGCCGCCACCGCCAATCGTCACGCCGCCGCCCAAGCAGCGCCGCCAGGTCCCGCCGAAGACCCGGCGCCGGCGCCGCGGGCTGCTCGTCGTGCTGCTGGTGCTGCTGCTCGGTGCCGCCGCGGGCTACGGCGGCTGGTGGCTGGCCGCCGGGCGATACTCCCTCGTGCCGAACGTCGCCGGCGACTCGCTGAGCGTCGCGCGGGCCGACCTGCAGCAGGCGCACTATCAACCCGGCGCGGTCACCACTCAGTTCAGCGAGACCGTCGCCAGCGGCGCCGTGATCGGCACCGACCCCGGCGTCGGCTCGCGGCTGGTGCGCGGGCGCACCGTGACCATCGTGCTGTCCAGAGGGGCCGAGCGGTTCACCGTCCCGCAGGTGGCCGGCGGCACGGTGGCGCAGGCCCAAGCTGCGCTCGCCGCGATCCCGGTCCAGCTCGCGTCCCCGCCCACGCAGGAACCCAGCGACACCGTCAAGGCGGGCTTGGTCCTGCGGACCAACCCCCCGGCTGGGACGCGAGTCCGGCGCAATCAGGTCATCACGCTCATCGTCTCGAGTGGGCCGCCGATCATCACGATCCCCGTTATCGGGCCGAACACGACCTTCGACAGCGCCAAGGCCGCCCTGACCCGGGCCGGCTTCGCCGTCACCCGCCAGGACCAGTTCAGCACGACCGTCGCCAAGGGCATCGTCATCTCCAGCTCGCCGACCGGCTCGGCGGTGAAGTTCACCGTCATCACCGTCGTCGTCTCCAAGGGCCCGGAGATGGTCGCAGTACCCGACATCGGGGCGCAGACGCCGGTCGCGGACGCCGAGGCTGCTCTTACGAAGGTCGGCCTGAGCTACCAGGTCAAGTCCATCGCGGGCAGCGGGGGCACGATCGTGCTCGCGATCAGCCCGAGCTCCGGCACCCGCGTCCAGGTCGGCTCGACCGTCATCATCTACGCGTTCTGACGGCGCCCTGACGGCCGTCGGGAGGTCCGAAGGACTCTGCGTGCGACACTTGCCCTCGCTGATTGGAGTCGGCCGATGACCGCGTTGCCATACCCGCCGGGGCGGCTGCTCAGCGTCGCGGAGTTTGCTGCGCTGGGCGAGGATGACGGCTACCGCTGGGAGCTGCAGGAGGGCAATCTGGTGATGGCCCCAAGCCCGACACCACGCCACATGGTCGCGATGGCAAAACTGTTCAACCAGATCGAGGCGCAGCTACCGGCCGAGTTTCGGGCCGTCCCTGACATCGACCTCGACCTGCAGCTGGCCCCACCGGACCAGCCGGGCTCATCGCGTCGACCAGACCTCGTTGTCGTGCGGCGCACTGAGTTCGACCGGGTCGCCCGGGACGGCGGCCTGTTGGCGGCCGCGAACACGGTGCTGATCGTCGAGATCATGTCGCCGGGCTCACGTCGTACCGACCAGCGCATCAAGCGTGCCGAATACGCCGACGCGGGCATCCCGTTCTACTGGATGCTCGACCTCGACAGGCCGGTCTCGGTGACCGCGTGCCATCTCGCGGGCGAGCTCGGCTACCACGACAGCGGGCCGGTCACCGCAACGTTCGTTACCGCGCAGCCAGTCCCGCTGCGCCTGGATCTGACCGCGCTGGTCTGACGGCGCCCGGCCGGGTGACCCGGCCGTCGATAAACTGCCTGTCATGGTCATCGTCATGGCGCCGGGAGCCACCGAGTCCGACGTCGCGAACGTCGTCACCCACATCGAGGCACACGGCGGGCAGGCGTTCGTCAGCAGCGGCGTGACGCGCACGATCGTCGGCGTCGTGGGCACCGAGGAGGTCCTGGAGACCCTCGACGCCGACGGCCTGCCGGGCGTCGCCGAGACGATGCGCATCACCGCGCCCTACAAGCTGGTCTCCGCGCAGAACCACACCCGGCGCACCACCGTGCGCGTCGGCGGCGTGCCCATCGGCCCGGACACCTTCACCCTGATCGCCGGGCCCTGCGCGGTCGAGACCCCGGAGCAGACGCTTGAGGCGGCCCTGATGGCCAAGCGGGCCGGCGCGACGCTGCTGCGCGGCGGGGCGTTCAAGCCCCGCACCTCGCCGTACGCCTTCCAGGGCCTTGGGGTCGCCGGCCTGCGCATCCTCGCCGACGTGCGCGATCAGGTGCAGCTGCCCGTAGTCACCGAAGTAACCGAGGTCGCCGACGTCGCCGTCGTCGCCGAGTACGCCGACATGCTGCAGATCGGCACCCGCAACATGCAGAACTTCGGGCTGCTGCAGGCCGTCGGCGCGACCGGCAAGCCGGTGCTGCTCAAGCGCGGCCTCACCGCCACCTACGAGGAGTGGCTGATGGCCGCGGAGTACATCGCCCAGCGCGGCAACCTCGACATCGTGCTGTGCGAGCGGGGCGTGCGCTCCTTCGAACCCGCAATCCGCAACTTGCTCGACATCTCCGCCGTCGCGATGATGCAGCGGCTCTCACACCTGCCGGTCATCGTCGACCCGTCCCACGCGGCGGGCCGCCGCGACCTGGTCGTGCCGCTCGCCCGGGCCGCGATGGCCGCCGGTGCCGACGGGGTGATGGTCGACGTGCACCCGCACCCGGAGGCAGCTCTGTGCGACGGCGCGCAGGCGCTGTTCGGTGCCGTGCTGGACGAGCTGGGGCGCGCGGTCACCACCATCCCGCCGCTGCTCGGACGCACCTCGGCAGCGCACCTGGCCGGCTGAGGGTGGCGACGCCCAATACCGGTCAGGTGGCGTGCTGGGTTCTGCAATTGGCGGGACTTGGTAGTCGGGAGTTGGTAGTTCGGTACTGATTCAGGTACTGTTTTTGAGGTGACTGAGGTGCTGCCGACGAATGAGGCCCGCGCGAAGTTGAACCAGATCGCGGCCGGGTTCGACCACGACGGTCCGGATGCCGCGCCCGTGGTGTTCGGCTCGCACCGGCGGGCGCAAGGGGTGATCGTGTCCTGGCAGCTGTGGCAGCGCATCGCCCCGGCACTCGAGGACGCCTTGGACACGGACCTGGCCCGCCGCCGTATCGAGGCCGCTGATGACCAGTTGAGTCAGGAGCAGCTGCTGGCCGAGCTCGGCCACTGACGAGGTGGGCGACCCCAGCCAGCCGACTCCGTCGCTGCACCGCACGCATGCGGCGAAAGCCGCCAAGTACGAGCGTCGCTACGCGGTCGAGGTAGTCGATGACCTGCGGGCCATGGGCGACGTCGACCCGGCATTGGTGAACGCCGCACTGGCCGCGGTAGAGGATCTGGCCTTCGGCCGTCGGCGCGGCAAACTGCTCGGCGAACGTCACATCACCGGGAACCTGACCGGCCTTGCCCGGCTGCGGTTCGACCTGCCCGGCCAGCAGCGGCCACGGTTCCGGATCGTGTATCGACTGCTCGAGGACAGCGCCAACCTGCTCCCGGTGATTGAGGTGCTCGCGATCGGCGAACGGTCCGATCACCTCGTCTATCGCGACACCCTCGCCCGCCTCGGACACCGATCCGGCGGCGCCGGGGACGGTGAGGACCGGTAACGGTGGCCGGCACGCAACCGGCATTGTCATTCGGTGGTTTCAGCCTGGACGAGCTCGAACGCGGCCGCGAAGGGGTGCTCAGGCCACGAGCGGCCGGAGCACCGCGACGGCCCGGTCGATCCCGTCGTCGTCGACGTCGAGGTGGGTGACCAGGCGCAGCAGGCGCGGGCCGAGCGCCGAGACCAGCACGCCCTGCTCGCGGGCCCGGCCGGCGATCGAGCGGGCGTCATTGACGTCCAGCACCACGATGTTGGTGACGACGGTGCCGGGATCGGCGCCCAGTTCCTTCGCGAGAACAGCGGCGCGGGCGTGGTCGTCGGCGAGCCGCCCGACGTGATGGGCCAGCGCGTAACGCCCGGCGGCAGCGAGGATGCCGACCTGCCGCATCCCGGCGCCGTAGCGCTTGCGCCAGACCCGGGCCTCGGCAATGCGCGCCGCCGAGGACACCAGCACCGAGCCGACCGGGGCACCCAGTCCCTTGGACAGGCACACCGACACGGTGTCGAAGCCATCGGTGAGCTCGCGCAGCGGCGTGCCGATCGCGACGTGCGCGTTCCACAGCCGCGCCCCGTCCAGGTGCAGGCCCAGCCCGTGCTCGCGGGCCAGCGCGACAGTGGCGCGCACCTGGTCGGGCGGCTGCACGCTGCCGCCGCCGAAATTGTGGGTGTTCTCCACCGCGATCGCTGCCGTGGAGACCAGGTACGGTCCCGCGTCGGGAGCGATCAGCTCGCGGATCGCGTCGACGTCGAGCAGCCCGCGGGGGGCCCGCCAGGTGCGGAAGGTGATCCCCGAGAACACGGCTGCCGCGCCGAGCTCGGCGCGCGCGACGTGCGCCATCGAGTCACAGACCAGCTCGAAGCCGGGAGCGACCAGCGCCCGGATGCCCAGCTGGTTGCCCATGGATCCGGACGGCACGAACAGGCCGGCCGCGAACCCGAGCAGCGCCGCGACCTCGCTCTCCAGCGCCGCCACGGTCGGGTCCTCGCCGTAGACGTCGTCGCCGACCTCGGCGTCGGCCATCGCCGCGCGCATGGCGGCCGTCGGGCGGGTGACGGTGTCCGAACGCAGGTCGACGACGTCGCCGGCCGCAGGGCCCGGCGTGCCGGTCACTGCGGCTCCCGCCGGCGCCGCTCGAGCACCAGCCGCTCCGCGACGCGGAACGCCAGCTCCAGCGACTGCTCGATGTTCAGCCGCGGGTCGCAGGCCGTCTCGTAGCGGCGCCCGAGGTCGGCGGCGGTGAGCTCGGCCGTCCCACCGATGCACTCGGTGACGTCGTCGCCGGTGAGCTCGACGTGCAGGCCACCGGGATGGGTGCCCAGCGCCGCGTGGACGTCGAAGAAGCCGTCCACCTCGTCGATGACCCGGTCGAGGTGGCGTGTCTTCACCCCGGCTGCGGTCTCCTCGGTGTTGCCGTGCATCGGGTCGCACTGCCACACGACCAGGTGCCCGGTGGAGGTGACCTTCTCGACGATCGCCGGCAGCACGTCGCGCACCCGGGCATTCGACATCCGGCTGATCAGGGTGAGCCGCCCGGGCGTGCCGTCGGGGTCGAGGCGCTCGACCAGCTCGGCCGCGAGCTCCGGGGTCGTCGTCGGTCCGAGCTTGACGCCGATCGGGTTGGCGATGCGGGACACGAAGGCCAGGTGCGCGCCGTCCAGCTGCCGGGTGCGCTCCCCGACCCACACGAAGTGCGCCGACAGGTCGTAGGCGCGGCCGTCCTCGAGGCGGGTGAGGGCCCGCTCGTACTCCAGGATCAGCGCCTCGTGCGAGGCGTAGAGCTCGACGCCCTCGAGCGCGGCGTCATGTACCCCGCAGGCGCGCATGAACCGCACCGCCTGGTCGATCTCGGCGGCCAGGCGCTCATAGCGGCTGCCCGTCTCGGTGTTGCGGGCGAAGGCGGTGTTCCAGGCGTGCACCCGATCCAGCGAAGCCAGCCCGCCGGCGGCATAGGCGCGCAGCAGGTTCAGCGTCGACGCGGCGGTGGAGTACGCGCGCAGCAGCCGGCGCGGGTCAGGGGTGCGTTCACCGGTGAGGTCGTTGACCATGTCGCCGCGGTAGGACTGCACGCCGGAGGCGTCGCGGTCCGACGAGCGGGGCTTGGCGTACTGACCGGCGATGCGGCCCAGCTTCACCACCGGCATCGACGCCCCGTAGGTAAGCACCACCGCCATCTGCAGCAGCACCCGCACCTTGCCGGCGATGTCGGCCTGCGAAGAGGTGGCGAACGTCTCGGCGCAGTCCCCGCCCTGCAGCAGGAACGCCTGACCCCGCGCCACGGCCGCCAGCCGGTCGCGCAGCTGGTCCACCTCGGAGGCGACGACCAGCGGCGGCATGCCGGCCAGGGTCGCCGCCGCCTCGCGCAGGGCCGCCTCGTCGGGCCAGTTGGGCTGCTGCGCCGCCGGCCGGGCACGCCACTCGTCGAGCCCCAGCTCGGCCGGGACAGACGGGTCGGGGGCGAGCGGGGAGGTCACTCGGCCCAGGGTAGAGCGCCGCCTAGCCGAAGAAGACCTCGGACTCTGCGTAGCGCTGCGGGTTCACCGTCTTCAGCGTCGCGGTCGCCTCGGACAGCGGCACGCGGACGATGTCGGTGCCGCGCAGCGCCACCATGACGCCGAAGTCCTGATCGTGCACCGCGTCGACGGCGTGCAGCCCGAAGCGGGTCGCCAGCACCCGGTCGAACGCCGACGGCGTCCCGCCCCGCTGGATGTGGCCCAGCACCGTGGTGCGGGCCTGCTTGCCGGTGTGCTGCTCGATCTGCCCGGCAAGCCACTCGCCGATACCGCCGAGGCGAGCATGGCCGAACGCGTCCAGCACCGGGTCGACGGTGGCGTGCTGACCGCCGTCCGGCGTCGCACCCTCGGCCACCACGAGGATCGGCGCGTAGTGCGACTCGAAGCGGCTGTCGACGAGGGCACAGACGCGCTCGAGGGAGAACGGCACCTCCGGGATGAGGATGACGTTGGCCCCGCCGGCCAGTCCGGCATGCAGCGCGATCCAGCCGGCATGGCGGCCCATTACCTCCACGATCAGCGCCCGGTGGTGCGACTCGGCCGTGGTGTGCAGCCGATCGATCGCCTCCATGGCGATATTCACCGCGGTGTCGAACCCGAAGGTGTAGTCGGTGGCGTTCAGGTCGTTGTCGATCGTCTTGGGTACCCCGACGACCCGCACCCCGAGCTCGTGCAGCCTGGTCGCTACCCCGAGGGTGTCCTCGCCGCCGATGGCGATCAGCGCGTCGACGCCGAGCGCGCGCAGGTTCGCGGTGATCTTGTCCAGGCCGCCGTCGACGGCGAACGGGTTGGTCCGCGACGAGCCGAGGATCGTCCCGCCGCGGGGCAGGATGCCGCGCACCTCCGGGATGCCCAACGCCATCGTGACGTTGTCCAGCGGGCCCTTCCAGCCGTCGCGGAACCCGACGAACTCGTGCCCGTACGCGGCGACTCCCTTGCGCACCACTGCGCGGATCACGGCGTTCAGGCCCGGGCAGTCACCGCCACCGGTCAGTACCCCGATTCGCATCGACTCGAACTCCTCACACTTGGCTGGGCGTCGTCGCGAACCCTAGCGAGCCGCCGCTGGCGCCGGCCCGCCGAACCGATCGTGCAACTCTCGGCCCCGTAGCGCGGCCGACGCTTGCACGATCGGCCTCAGGCCAGTTCGAGCCACG
>JAYTRE010000096.1:0-3277 GCA_043746395.1 Pseudonocardiales bacterium | reverse complement strand
CCCTTGGGCATGTTCGCCTGGTAGCGGCGATCCGCAGCGACACGCTAGCCGCTGCCAGCGCCGCGGCCGGCGTCGCTGTCGTGGTGCCGGTCGTCGATGCCCCTGGCGTCACCGAGTTGGCGTCGTTTGTGCAAGCTCAGCCCGGCCTCAACGGCGGGCTCGCCGAGGCGGCCCGGTGGGCGGCGCAGCGGTGGCCGGGATACGGTCTGGCGGTCCTCGTCGGCGACCTGCCAGCATTGCGCCCGCAGGACCTCGGCGCGGCACTCGCCGCAGCGGCCGAGCAGCCGCATGCCTTCGTCGCGGACGCACCGGGCACCGGCACCACGCTGCTGACCGCCGCGCCGGGCGCGCTGCTGAACCCCGAATTCGGGCCCGGCTCGGCGGCCCGGCACGCCCGCGCCGGGGTACACCTGCCGGCCGCAGCGGGCCTGCGCGCCGACGTCGACACCGCCGAGGACCTACGTGCCGCCCTGCGGCTCGGCGTCGGCCCGGCCACGGCGGCGGTGCTGCGGCAGCAACGATCGCGCGGTGTTCGCTCGGGCACGGCATGATTGGCCGATGACCGGTCAGCAGACCACCGCCGCACCGCAGCTGCCCGACGGCGTCCCCGACCCGGCCTCCTCGCAGTTCGACCCGACGGACTCCGTTCCCGACGGCGATCTCGACGCGACGATCGACGAGGTCATAGATCTGCCCGCCGACCGGTTCAGCAACCGCGAGCTGTCCTGGCTGGCGTTCAACGCCCGGGTCCTGGCGCTGGCCGAGGACCGCCGCCAACCGTTGCTGGAACGCATCAAATTCCTCGCGATCTTCGCGAGCAACCTTGACGAGTTCTACATGGTCCGCATTGCCGGGCTCAAGCGCCGCGCCGACATGGGTCTGCAGGTGACCTCCGCCGACGGGCTGTCGCCCCGCGAGGTGCTCGCCGCCCTCGCCGATCGCACCCGGGAGCTCTCCGAGCGGCATGCGCGCTGCTTTCTCGAGGACGTGCAGCCGGCGCTGGTTGCGGAAGGCATCCGCATCGTGCGGTGGGACGCACTCGATGAGGAGGAGAAGTCGCGTCTGGGGCGCTACTTCCGCTCCAAGGTCTTCCCGGTGCTGACGCCGCTGGCCGTCGATCCGGCGCACCCGTTCCCCTACATCTCGGGCCTATCGCTGAACCTCGCCGTGCTCGTGCGTGATCCTGGCGGTGCCGCGCACCGCTTCGCGCGCGTCAAGGTGCCCAACAACGTGCCGCGGTTCGTGGTGGTCTCGCAGACTTCCAGCGAGGCCGAATACCTGCCGTTGGAGGACCTGATCGCCGCACATCTGGCGATGCTGTTCCCTGGCATGGAGGTGGTCGAGCATCACCTGTTCCGGGTGACGCGCAATGCCGACGTCGAGGTCGAGGAGGACCGCGACGAGGATCTGCTGCAGGCCCTTGAGCGGGAGTTGGTGCGGCGCCGGTTCGGCCCGGCCGTGCGGCTCGAGGTCACCGACGACATCGACGACGAGGTGCTGCAGCTGCTCACCAGCGAGATCGATGTTCCCGCCGACTCCGTGCTGCGGGTGCCGGGGCTGCTCGATCTCACCGCGCTGTGGCAGGTCTATGACATCGACCGTCCCGCGCTCAAGGAGCGACCGTTCGTTCCCTCGACGCATCCGCGCTTCGCCGAGGGCGAGACCCCGAAGTCGGTCTTCGCTACCCTGCGCGACGGCGACGTGCTGGTCCACCACCCGTACGAGTCCTTCGCCACGAGCGTGCAACGCTTCATCGAGCAGGCCGCCGCCGACCCCAATGTCCTGGCGATCAAGCAGACGCTGTACCGCACCTCGGGTGACTCGCCGATCGTCGACGCCTTGGTCGACGCGGCTGAGGCAGGCAAGCAGGTCGTCGCCCTGGTGGAGATCAAGGCACGCTTCGACGAACAGGCCAATATCAAATGGGCCCGGGCGCTGGAACGCGCGGGCTGCCATGTGGTGTACGGCGTCGTCGGGCTCAAGACGCATTGCAAGACGGCGCTGGTGGTGCGCCAGGAGGGCGGTCAGATCCGTCGCTACGCCCACATTGGCACCGGCAACTACAACCCGAAGACAGCGCGACTGTACGAGGACTTCGGCTTGTTCACCGCGGACGAGCAGGTCTGTGCCGACCTCACCGACCTGTTCAACGTGCTCACCGGCTACTCCCGCCAGACGGAGTACCGCTCGCTGCTCGTCGCCCCGCAAGGACTGCGGGCCGGGCTCATCGAGCGGATTGAGCGCGAGATGGACTACGCCCGCAGCGGACGCGAGGGGCACATCCAGTTCAAGACGAATCACCTCGTCGATGAGCAGACCATCGACGCGCTCTACCGCGCTTCGCAGGCCGGGGTCCGGGTCGAACTGCTGGTGCGGACGTTCTGCACGATCCGCGCGGGCGTCGCGGGCCTGTCGGAGAACATCACGACGCGATCGATCCTGGGCCGCTTCCTGGAGCACTCCCGGGTCTACTACTTCGGCGGGGGTGGCACGCCGGAGTACTGGATCGGCTCGGCAGACCTCATGCACCGAAACCTCGATCGGCGCGTCGAGGTGCTGTGCCAGGTCGCGGATCGGCAGGCCCAGGCCCAGCTGCGCGAGTTCCTCGACCTCGCTCTGGACGCCGACACCGCCGCGTGGGATCTCGAGCCGGACGGGCGCTGGGTCCGCACCGGTGGCAAGCTGCAGATCGACTTCCAGGAGCTGCTGATGACGCGGCTCGCCGCGCGCGGGGAGTAGCGCGAACTTGCCCACCGCGCGTTCGGTCACCGCGGCCGGTGGTGTCGTGTGGCGGACGCGATCCGGGTCCGCCGAGCTGGCGCTGGTCCACCGGCCTCGCTACCACGATTGGACGCTGCCCAAGGGCAAGCTGCTCCCGGGTGAATCCGCCCTGGCCGGCGCGGTCCGGGAGGTGCGCGAGGAGGTCGGGTCATCGGTCGCCGTAACGCGCCGACTCGGCACGGTGCACTACTCGGCAGCCGGCGTGCGCAAGAACGTCTCCTACTGGGCCATGCAGCATCGTGGTGGCAGCTTTGAGCCGTCCGACGAGGTCGACGAGCTGAGCTGGCTCGGCCCCGCCGAGGCGGCCGCCCGGCTCACCTACGACCTCGATCGCAAGCTCTTGCGCGCGCTGACTTGCGCTGGGATGCCCGAGGCCGTCGTGATCCTCGTCCGGCACGCCAAGGCGGGCAAGCGCAGTGAGTGGCGCGGCGACGACGCGCAGCGCCCGCTCGACGTGATCGGTGAACAGCAGGCTGTCCGGCTCGTGGCCCTGCTC
>JAYTRE010000095.1:0-2514 GCA_043746395.1 Pseudonocardiales bacterium | reverse complement strand
GCCGATGGCCCCGACCGGGTGCGCCTCAGCGGCGTGCGCGGCGAGGCTCCGCCGCCAACCCTCAAGGTCGGCCGGAACACCCTCGGGGGTTTCCGCAACGAGGTCACCTTCGTCCTCACCGGCCTCGACATCGAAGCGAAGGCCGCCCTGATCACCTCCCAGCTCGACGGGTTCGACGCGCAGTGGACGCTTGCCCGCACCGACCATCCGGACAGCGAAGTGCAGGAGGCGGCCAGCGCGCTGCTGCACTGCGTCGTCCGCGGCGCCGACCCGAACCGGGTCGGGCGGGCGTTCTCCGGGGCCGCGATCGAGCTGGCGCTGGCCAGCTACCCCGGCTTTCATGTCACTGGCCCACCCGGCGACGCGTCGCCGTACGGCGTCTTCTCCCCGGCCTATGTCGACGCCCGGCTCGTGCCGCATGTCGCCGTGCTCCCGGACGGGACGCGCGTCGAGATCGCGCCGGCACCACAAAGCCTTGTCCTGCAAGGCGTTGTCGAACCGAGCCTGCCGACGCCGCCCGACTCGCCGACGCGCCCAGCGCCGCTCGGGACGATCGCCGGCGCGCGCAGCGGCGACAAGGCCGGCTCGGCCAACGTGGGGGTGTGGGCACGCAGCGACGGCGCGTGGGCGTGGCTGGCCAACGCGCTCACGGTAGCCGAGTTCCGGCGGCTGCTCCCCGAGACGGCGGCGCTGCCGGTGACCCGGCACGTCCTGCCTAACCTGCGCGCCCTCAACTTCGTCGTCGACGGCCTGCTCGGCGGCGGGGTGGCGGCCAACGTGCGCCACGACCCGCAGGCCAAGGCACTCGGCGAGTGGCTGCGCTCTCGTGTCGTCGACATTCCGCAGGAGCTGTGGTGAGCACCGAGCCGACCGGCGACCGGTCCGACGCGAAACGATCCAGCGACCAGTCTGACACCGGGCCGATCGGCGACCCGTTCGAAACCGACGAGCGGCGCGCCCTGCGCGACACCGTGCGCCGCTTCGTCCTGGCCGAGGTCCTGCCCCACCAGGACGACTGGGAGCGCGCCGGTGAGCTGCCACGCAGCCTGCACCGGCGCGCCGCCGAGCTCGGCCTCATCGGGCTTGCCTTCCCGCGCAGCGTCGGAGGGGGCGGCGGCGACGCGGTCGACGCCGTCGTGCTCGCCGAGGAGGTCCACTACGCCGGAGGAGCGGGTGGGCTGTTCGCGTCGCTGTTCACGTCGGGCATCGCGCTGCCGCACCTCGTCGATGCGGGTGACGTCGCCCAGATCGAACGGTGGGTGCATCCCACGATCGACGGGGAGCTCATCGGCTGCCTCGCGATCACCGAGCCCGGCGGCGGCTCCGACGTGGCGGCGATCCTTACCACGGCCCGTCGCGGCACCGGCCCCGGCGGCGCGGAGTACCTCGTCAACGGGGCGAAGACCTACATCACCTCCGGGGTGCGCGCGGACTTCGTGGTAACCGCGGTGCGCACGGGCGGCGCCGGTGCGCACGGCATCTCGCTGCTGGTCGTCGAGAAGGGAACCCCGGGATTCACCGTCTCCGCCAAGCTGGACAAGATGGGCTGGCTCTGCTCGGACACCGCTGAGCTCGGCTACTCCGACGTGCGGGTGCCCGCCGCCAACCTGATCGGGCCAGAGAACAGCGGCTTCGCCCAGCTCGCGCGCAACTTCGTCAGCGAGCGGATCGGTCTGGCCGTCCAGGCGTACGCGAGTGCCCAGCGCTGCCTGGACCTCTCGGTCGAATGGTGCCGACTGCGCGAGACGTTCGGCCGTCCGCTGATCAGCCGCCAGACGGTGCAGCACACCCTGACCGACATGGCCCGGCGGATCGACGTCGCCCGGACCTACACGCGGCACGTCGCGATCCGGGCCAGCCGCGGTGCGGACGATCTCGTCGCGCCGGCCTGCTTCGCCAAGAACACCGCGGTCGAGGCGGGCAGCTGGGTCGCGGATCAGGCAGTGCAGCTGCACGGCGGGATGGGCTACCTACGCGGGGCCGAGGTGGAGCGGCAGTACCGCGACATGCGGATCCTCGGCATCGGCGGCGGCACCACCGAGATCCTCACCGGCCTGGCCGCCAAGGTGCTGGGCTACACCGCATGAGCACGCTGAGCAGCGCACTAGACCCCGATGGCGAGCAGTACGCGGCCAATCGCGCCGCGCTGCTCGACCAGCTCGCCCAGCTCGAGGCCGAGCAGGCCAGGGCGGTGGCCGGCGGCGGCGAGAAGTACGTCACGCGCCATCACCAGCGCGGCAAGCTGCTCGCCCGGGAACGCATCGAGCTGCTCCTCGACCCCGGCACTGCGTTCCTCGAGTTCTCACCGCTGGCCGCGTGGGGCAGCGAGTTCTCGGTCGGCGCCAGCGTCGTCACCGGCATCGGCGTCGTCAGCGGGGTCGAGTGCGTGCTCAACGCCAGCGATCCGACGGTGCGTGGCGGCGCAAGCAACCCCTGGACGCTGCGCAAGGTCCTGCGCGCCAACGAGATCGCGCTGCAGAACCGACTGCCGGTCATCGGCCTCGTCGAGTCCGG
>JAYTRE010000094.1:0-3399 GCA_043746395.1 Pseudonocardiales bacterium | reverse complement strand
CGCATCCCCGGCTCGTTCTTCCGACGGGAAGGGCGCCCCAGCGAGGACGCCATTCTCACCTGCCGGCTCATCGACCGCCCACTGCGCCCCACCTTCGTGAAGGGTCTGCGCAACGAGGTCCAGGTCGTCATCACGGTCATGGCGCTCAATCCCGACCACGCCTACGACGTGGTGGCCATCAACGCTGCCTCAGCGTCCACGCAGCTGTCCGGGCTGCCGTTCAGTGGCCCCATCGGCGCTACTCGGGTGGCCCTCATCGACGGTCAGTGGGTCGGCTTCCCGACGCACACCGAGCTTGAGCGGGCCACGTTCGACATGGTCGTCGCGGGTCGGGCGCTGGAGTCCGGCGACGTCGCGATCATGATGGTCGAGGCCGAGGCCACCGAGAACACCATCGACCTGATCGCAGGCGGGGCCACCCGCCCGACCGAAGAGGTCGTGGCCGAGGGCCTCGAGTCCGCCAAGCCCTTTATCGCCGAGCTGTGCCGCGCCCAGTCCGAGCTGGCAGCCCGCGCCGCCAAGCCGGTGGCCGACTTCCCGGTCTTCCTCGACTATCAGGACGACGTCATGGCCGCGGTCACCGACGAGGTCGCCGAGCCGCTGGCCCGGGCGCTGACCATCGCCGACAAGCAGGAGCGCGAGACCGAGCTCGATCGGCTCAAGGAGCTGGCCAAGCAGCTGGTCGGTCCGCGTTTCGAGGGTCGCGAGAAGGAGATCAGTCCGGCCTACCGGTCACTGACCAAGAAGCTGGTCCGCCAGCGCATCCTGCGCGACAAGGTGCGCATCGATGGCCGTGGGCTCACCGACATCCGCACGCTGTCGGCCGAGGTCGAGGTGCTGCCGCGGGTGCACGGCTCGGCGCTGTTCGAGCGAGGCGAGACCCAGATCCTGGGCGTCACCACGCTGAACATGCTGGGCATGGCGCAGAAGCTCGACACCCTCTCGCCGGAGCGCACCAAGCGCTACATGCATAACTACAACTTCCCGCCGTACTCGACCGGCGAGACCGGCCGGGTCGGTTCGCCCAAGCGCCGCGAGATCGGTCACGGCGCCCTCGCCGAGCGGGCCCTCGTGCCGGTGCTGCCGGGGCGCGACGAGTTCCCATACGCGATCCGTCAGGTATCCGAGGCCCTCGGCTCCAACGGTTCGACGTCAATGGGTTCGGTGTGCGCCTCGACGCTGGGTCTGCTCAATGCCGGGGTGCCGCTGAAGGCGCCCGTCGCAGGAATCGCAATGGGCCTGGTGTCGGACACCGTCGACGGCAAGACGGAGTACGTCGCGCTCACCGACATCCTCGGGGCTGAGGACGCGTTCGGCGACATGGACTTCAAGGTCGCCGGTACCCGTGAGTTCGTCACCGCCCTGCAACTGGACACCAAGCTCGACGGCATCCCGTCCGAGGTGCTGGCCGCGGCGCTCACCCAGGCCCGCGACGCGCGCCTGCACATCCTCGACGTCATGGCCGAGGCCATCGACGGCCCGGACGAGATGAGCCCGTTCGCGCCTCGCGTCACGGTGGTCAAGATCCCGGTCGACAAGATCGGCGCGGTGATCGGCCCCAAGGGCGCGATGATCAACTCGATCCAGGACGAGACCGGTGCCCAGATCACCATCGAGGACGACGGCACGATCTACGTCGGTGCCATCGACGGCGCGTCGGCCCAGGCTGCCGTCGACCAGATCAACGCCATCGCGAACCCGCAGATGCCCAAGGTCGGCGAGCGTTTCCTCGGCACGGTGGTGAAGACGGCGCCGTTCGGTGCCTTCATCTCGCTGCTGCCGGGCAAGGACGGCCTGATCCACATCAGCAAGCTGGGTAACGGCAAGCGCATCGGCAAGGTCGAGGACGTCGTCAACGTCGGTGACAAGCTCCAAGTGGAGATCGCCGAGATCGACCAGCGAGGCAAGATCAGCCTGGTCCTCGTGTCCGAGGAAGGCGCAGCAGTCGTCGCCGAGACCGTCGACGCCTGATCCACCGCTCGGCAAGCGCTGATCGTGTCGCGCGTCCCGGCCCCCAGTGACCGCTGAGGCCGGCGCGGCGCGGCGCGGCCGGTGGCGCGGCCCGCTGGCGGGGCTGCCCGTCGAAGTGCGGGCGCTGATCGGCGTCGCCTTCATGGTGGCCCTGGGGTACGGGGTCGTCGCCCCGGCGCTGCCGCTGTTCGCCCGCCAGTTCGGCGTCGGCAAGGCCGCTGCCGCCGCGGTCATCAGTGCCTTTGCCCTGATGCGTCTGGTGACCGCGCCGTTTGTCGGCAGGCTGGTCAATGCCCTGGGCGAGCGCGTCATGCTCGCCACCGGCATCGGGGTGGTCGCCGTTTCGAGCCTGCTTGCCGGCTTTGCCCAGACCTATTGGCAGCTGCTCGTCCTGCGCGGGGTGGGCGGGGTGGGGTCGATCATGTTCAGCGTCAGCGCCGCCAGCCTGCTGGTGCGCGTCACTCCCAGCCACCTGCGCGGGCGTGCCCAGGGCGCGTGGGCCGGCGCCTTCCTCGTGGGGATGATCGCCGGCCCGGCGGTGGGCACCGTGGCCACCTTCTCGCTGCGGGCGCCGTTCTTCCTCTATGCGGGCACCCTGGTCATTGCCGGCGGCCTCGGCCTGGGGTCGCTGCGGCGCAGCGAGCTCGCAGCCCGCCAGCAGGTACGCGGCGATCCGCTCCCGCTGCGCACCGCCCTGCGCAGCCGCGCCTACCTGGCGGCGCTGCTGGCGTCCTTCGCCGGGGATTGGGCGATCGTCGGGTCCCGGGCGGCGATCGTGCCGCAGTTCGTCACCGACCGTCTGGGTCTGGGCTCGTCCTGGGTGTACGTCGCGTTCCTCGTGGTCAGCGTCGTCAGCGGCGCGCTGCTGCTCCCGTTCGGCCGGATCGCCGATTCCCGCGGTCGGCGGCCGGTGATGATGGGCGGCCTGGTGCTCGGCGCGGTCGGCTTCGCGCTATTGCCCGCAGTCCCGCATCTGGCGGGACTGCTCGTCGCCATGGCCCTGCTCGGGGCGGCCGGGGCCGCCGACTCGGTGGCGCCCGGAGCCGTGATGGGCGACGTGGTAGGCGGTCGCGGCGGCACCGTGGTCGCCGTATTCCAGATGTCGGGCGATCTCGGGGCCGTGATCGGGCCGGTCATGGCGGGGTGGATCGCCGACGCGCACGGCTACGGCGCCTCCTTCGGGGTCGCCGCCCTCATCGCCCTCGCCCCGATTCCTGCGGTCCTCGCCGCGCCGGAGACGCTGATACCTCGACAGGTCCCGACGGGAACCCCGCCGTCCACGGTGCGCTGAACGACCCGCCGGCGCCGCGCCGCCCGGCCGTCGCACCCGGATGGGCACGGGCGTGCCGCGGCGGCGGTGGCCGGGTTTGCGAGGATGGCAGCGTGCAGATCTCGGCGAAGACGGACTACGCCATCCGGGCCCTGCTG
>JAYTRE010000093.1:0-5153 GCA_043746395.1 Pseudonocardiales bacterium | reverse complement strand
GACAGCACGACGCCGTCGCGCCCGCGCGCTCGCAACGGACCGAATGCACCACTCAGGTGCGCGATCCGCTGGCGGAGCAGAGCAGCGAGTGCGGCGACTGCCTGTGGCGGGGAAGGGCCGATCACGCGGGCCGCGCTACTTCACCGGATTCGGGAACAGCGCCTGCGCGCCGGGTCCCGACCCGTACTGGCCGACCTGTGACTTGATGATGCCGGCCGTGGCGAGCACCGTCGACACCTGCCCGATTGCCGTGTCCGCGTTGTCGACGGTCGAGATGGAGCTCTTGGCGCTGGCGCGCACCAGGGCGATCACCCCGGCCTGCGTGGCCGACGGTGCATCCCCGGCGACGACCACGTTCCCACCGGACTGTAGCAGGGCGCTGACGAGATCGAACTCGGCGGTCCCACGGGAATCGCCGCGGGCGAAGGTGCCGGTGCCGATCACGACGACAGTCGTGCTCGCAGCGATGCTGCCTGAGACGGTCACCATGTGCAGCTCGGCGAATCCGCCGATGACCTGGGCGAGGTCGGTCGGCTGGCCCTTGCCCAGCAGGACGAAGGACAGCAATGCGGCGCCGAGCACGCCGGCGTCGCTGGTGGACGGAAGGGTCAGCGCGTACGGATGCACCGCACCGGTGGCCAGCGCGGTGATGTCGCTGGCCCGGCGCGGATCGATGTAGTCGGCGGTGAGCTGGAGCCGTCCGCTGATCTTGCCGCCGGCGGCGGCGATCTGCGTGGCAATGCCGTCCTCGACGTTGTTGCCCGCGCCCGGCAGGCCGACCAGCAGCACCGTCTGCCCCGTCAGCGCTCCCGTCACCAGCTGGGAGCCGTAGGTGGACGCGAACTGGTTCGCGTCGCTCAGCTGGTTCTGCAGCGTCTTCACCTGCTGTGCCAGCACCGAGCGTTCGCTCTTGACGGAGTTGACCTGTTTGCGCAGGTCGGTGGTGATCGGCCCGTTGAGCGCCGTGGTGCCGACGACGATCCCCAGCGCAAGCGCCAGGAACACCGCGACGATCGAGACGAGGTGGTAGCGGTAAGAGATCACGAGAAGCGGCCCTGTATCCAGTGGACGAAGTGGTTCCAGTTGTGGTCGAGGTGGTTCAGATAGGCGCGCCCCGGGTCGGACACTGCCAGCGCGGCCACGATCGTGACCAGCGCGGCCAGCACCAGCAGCAGCAGGGCGGCCGCGGAGATCCGGTTGCGGTACAGGCGGCTGACGCCTTTCGCGTCGACCAGCTTGCCGCCCACCCGGAGCCGGGTGAGGAAGGTGGACGCCATCCCGGAGCGCCCCTGGTCGAGGAACTCGGTGAGGGTGGCGTGCGTCCCGACCGCGACGATGAGCTCGGCCCCGTTCTCGTCGGCGAGCAACATCGCGATGTCCTCGCTCGTCCCGGAGGTGGGGAAGCGCGCCGCGTCGATGCCCAGGTCCTGCACTCTCATCAGCCCGGGTGCGCGGCCGTCGGGATAGGCGTGCACGACGACCTCGGCTCCGGTGGCCAGCGCTGCGTCGGACACGGCGTCCATGTCGCCGACGATGAGATGCGGCTTGTGCCCGGCGGCCAGCAACGCATCGGCGCCCCCGTCGACGCCTACGAGAACGGGCTTGAACTCGCGGATGTAGTGCTTGAGCGACTTGAGATCCGCGGCGTGGCCGTAGCCGCGCACGACGACGAGCACGTGCTTGCCGGCGAACTTCGTCCGCACCGCAGGCACCCCGACTCCGTCGAGGAGTAGCTCACGCTCTCGGGACATGAACTCGGAGGTGTTGACCGCGAACGCCTCGAGCTGGGCCGAGAGCCCCACCTTCGCCTCGGCCATCATGGCCGCGATCGAGTCTGGAGTCTGCGGCGTGCCGGTCGCGACGACCGTCTCGCCGACATAGACGGACTCCCCGTCGATGCGGATCTTCATGCCCTCCTTGACCGCGGCGAAGATCTCGCCGCCCACATTGTCGAGCAACGGGATGCCGCTCTCGACGATGAGGTCCGGGCCCAGGTTCGGGTACCGCCCGGAGATACTGGGCTGGGCGTTGATCACCGCGGCCACCTTCGCCGAGACGAGCGCCTCGGCCGCAACCCGATCCAGGTCGACATGATCGATGATCGCGATATCGCCAGGGTTAACCCGACCGGCCAGCCGATTCGTCCGCCGATCCAACCTCGCGACACCGCTGACACCGGGGGGAGGCTCGCCTCGTCGGCGCAGGGTTGCGAGCTTCATGAGTTCCTATCGTGCCACTTGCAGGCAGGTGCCCCGGGCTGCGCCACGCGGTCGGCTCACGTTTTCGCGGCGCGGCCGGTGCCCTTGCGTCGGGGCGTGTCGCGCTGCCCGCGCTCCTCGGCGGCGGCCGCCAGCAGCTCGTCGGCGTGCTCCCGGGCCGTCCCGGACTGGGTGCCGGCCAGCATCCGGGCCAGTTCGCTCGTGCGTTGCGCGCCGGTGACGACCCGGACATCGCTCGTGGAGATGCCCGCCCCATCGCTTCTGCCGACGACGATCTGCCGGTCGGCGAAGGCGGCCACCTGGGGCAGGTGGGTCACGACGATCACCTGGTGCTCTCGCGCGAGCCGGGCCAGTCGCCGCCCGACCTCGACCGCGGCCCGGCCGCCGACCCCGGCGTCGACCTCGTCGAAGACCATCGTCGGCACGGGGTCGGTGCCCGCCAGGCACAGTTCGACGGCGAGCATCACCCGCGAGAGCTCTCCGCCCGAGGCTGCGCTGCCGAGCGGCAGAGCCGGCGCGCCCGGATGCGACCGGAACAGGAACTCGACGTCGTCGACACCGTCAGGCCCGATGGCCACCTCAGCGCCGTCGACGGTCAGCGATGGCGTACCGGACACGACGGGGCGGGGGCGCACTGCGATGGTGACCGTCCCCGACGCGAGTGCCAGAGCGGCGAGTTCGGCGCTGACCGCCGCGCCCAGCCGGGCGGCGGCGCTGCGGCGGGCGGCGGACAGCTGCGCGGCGAGCGTTGCCGCAGCCGCGGCGGCCGCATCCCGTTCGGTGGCCAGGGCCGCCATCGCGCCGTCGGAGACGTCCAGCTCGCCGAGGCGGCTGCGGGCTTGCGCCGCCCAGTGCAGCACGTCGGGCACGCCCGGCTCGGCGCCGTCGGCGTACTTGCGGATCAGCGCGTTGACGGCAGCGCGCCGGCTCTCGAGGTGGGCGAGTCGCGTCGGGTCGGAGTCGAGCCCGTCGGCGTACGCGGCCAGATCGGCCCCGATATCGGCGACGACCGCTGCGAGCTCGCTCAGCCGCGCCCCGAGCGCATCCAGGTGCGGGTCGGCGCCGAGCTGCTGAGCGAGGCCGCGCCGGGCACCACCCAGCAGCGTCGCGATGTCGATTGCGTCCGAGGCGGGGTCCTCGGCATCACCCAGCAACGCATCGTGGGCGCCGCGCGCGGCAAGGCGCAGCGCGTCGGCGTGGGCGAGCCGGTTCGCGGCCCTGCTCAGCTCGACGTCCTCGCCAGGTTGGGGGTTCACGGCGTCGATCTCACCGATGCCGTAGGCGAGCAGGTCTGCCTCGCGCCGCAGCTCGCCGTGTCGGGCGGTGCGGTCGGCGAGGGTGGTCGACGCCGTGCGCCATCGCGCGTAAGCGGCCGCGAACTCGGCGAGTTCGAGGTCGCCGAACCGGTCCAATGCCGCCCGCTGCTGGGCGGGTCGGGTGAGCCTGATCTGGTCGGCCTGGCCGTGGACGGCAACCAGCCGCTCGGCCAACTCGGCGAGCAAGCCAACCGGCGCCGGGGCCCCGCCGACGAAGGCTCGCGAGCGGCCCGCGGCAGTGACCACCCGGCGCAGCACCAGGGCCGTGCCGTCGTCGAGGGATCCGCCGGCATCCCGGACGCGTTCGATCAGCGGGGAGTCACCGGGCAGCTCGACTAGGCCGTCCACGCTGGCCTGAGCAGCCCCGGGGCGCACCCGGTCCGAGTCGGCTCGGCCCCCGAACAGCAGCAGCAAGCCGGTGACGACCATCGTCTTACCGGCCCCCGTCTCCCCGGTAACCGCGGTCAGCCCGGGACCGAGCGCGAGCACCGCGTCGTCGATCACGCCCAGCCCGCGGATCCGGAGCTCCTCCAGCACGACAGGCAGGCTAGTCGACGGCCGGGACGGAGTTCGGCCCATCGGGAGGCAGTGCCGCCTCGCGGAAACCCCGGGTGGGCAGCTGGAACTTGGTGACGAGCCGATCGGTGAAGCTCCACTGGGCGAGGCGGGCGATGCGGATCGGCTGGGCGCCGCGGGTGACCCGGACGCGGGCGCCGGATTGGACGGCAACCGACCGCCGGCCGTCGCAACTGAGCACGCCCTCATGGCCGTGGCTGAGCAGGTCGATGTCGACGGTCGAGGTCGGCGCCACCACCATGGGCCGGGCGAACAGCGCATGTGCGGCATTGGGGACGACGATCAGCGCGTCGACGTTGGGCCAGACGATGGGGCCGCCGGCGGAGAAGGCGTAGGCGGTCGAGCCGGTCGGCGTCGCGCACAGCACGCCGTCACAGCCGAAGCGCAACAGGGGACGCCCGTCCACCGCAACCGCGATCTCGAGCATGCGTTCTCGGTTCGTCCGTTCGAGCGACGCTTCGTTCAACGCCCAGGCTCGAGCGTGGATCACGCCGTCGAGGCTGACCTCGGCGTCCACCGTGACGCGCTCCTCCACGGTGTAGGCGCGCTCGGCGATCGCGCGCACGGTGCCAGCCAGCGCGTCGGGCTCCGCTTCGGCCAGGAAGCCGACGTGGCCCAGGTTTACACCGAGCATCGGCACCCCGGCCGGCCGGGCCAGTTCGGCGGCCCGCAGGAAGGTGCCGTCGCCGCCCAGGACCAGCACGAGCTCCGCGCCGAACGCGGCGCGATCGGCCAGAACGCGGGTCACCGCGGCGTCGGGCCAGGACTCGGCGTCGCCGGCGAGCATGCGCACGTCGAAACCGGCTGCCCGCAACTGGCTGATCGCCTCGGTGGCCAGCGCCATGATCTGGTGCCGCGCCGTGTGCGCAACTACCAGGACTGACCTCATGAATCCTCCGCCGGTGCCGCGACCACAGCCGCGATCTGGGTTGCGTCGATCGCGGGCTGAGCCGTCCGGCGCAGCCACAGGAAGAATTCCACGTTTCCTGACGGGCCGGGCAACGGGCTTCGGCAGACCCCGGCCGTCAGCCAACCCAGCTCG
>JAYTRE010000092.1:0-10460 GCA_043746395.1 Pseudonocardiales bacterium | reverse complement strand
CCTGCCGAGGTAACGAATTCGCATCGTCTCCCGCTCGTGAAACCGATGCCGGTCGACCCGCCGAACTCCAGAACGTTGGGTGCCGATCTAGGGCCGGCGCGGTACGCGCCACGGCCGGAGTGTGAGGGTGGCAGGTGGACGAGAAGCTGGATGAACGCCGGTTCCGCGAACTGATCGTGGAGTCCGACGATTTGCAGTCCGATGCAATGAAGGGTGCGCGGCGCGATCTGAACGCGTACGTCGGTGCAGCGCAGCAGGCACGCTACGAGTCGCGGCACGACCTGCGGGTCGGCGGCGCGCTCCTCGGAGCCGGGGTGCTCGGTGCCGCGGCATTGGCCCTGGCCTCGCCCGCAGTGGCGGCGAGTGCGAACGACATCATGGCCCTGCAGACCGCTGCCGGTCTGGAGAACCTGGCCGTGTTGACGTACAAGACCGCGCTGACGCTGCCGTTCATCGGTGGTAGCAGCGCGAACCCCGTCGTCAAGGCGTTCGCCATGAAGACAATGGCGCAGCACACCGACCATGGACAGGCCTTCAATGCCGCAGCCACCAAGCTGGGCGGCAAGGCTCAGAACGGTCCCGATCCCAAGTACGCCCCGGTCGTGAAGGCCGCCGTACCGACGATCAAGGGCCCGCTGGACGTCGTCGGGCTCGCCATCACCCTCGAGAACGTGGCGGCCGAGACCTACACGAAGAACGTGGGACTGGTCAGCACGAGCGACCTACGCGGACTGTTCGCCAGCGTGGCGGGCGTCGAGTCGCAGCACCGGGCGATCCTGCTGGCGGTGCAGGCACTGCTCAAGGGCGGCGCGCCGCAGCTCATCGCGTTACCCCCGGACGTCACCAAGCTCCCGGCCGCTGCCGGCAGCGTCGGTTTCCCGGACTCCTTCTATCCGACTTCTCAGGCCGCTCCGGTGGCAGAGGGAGCAGTCCAGTGATCGGCAAGAGCAAGCCCCAAGAGATCGCGATCAGCGAAGCTGAGCTCAACGGGATGACCCGAGAGCTCGACATGCTGCACAAGGAAACCTTCCCCGGTGTCGCCAAGACCCTGGGCGAGTTCTCCGCCAACCTCGCCCACCTCACTTCCGGACGGGCTACCGCTCGGCGGTCATTCCTGATGGGCCTCGGTGGCGTGGCCGTTGTCGGCGGCGTCGCTGCGTGCTCCAGCTCCAAGAACTCCGGCGCCAGCAGTTCCAGCGCGCCGGTCGCCTCCGGGTCGGCCTCCGGGGCAGGTGCCGGGGGCTCCAAGTACACCGGTGACCTGCGGGTGGTCGCGTTGGCGGCCGCCCTGGAGAACCTCGCGGTGACGGCCTACACCGGCGCACTTACCGCGGCGGGTAAGGGCACCTACGGCCCCGTGCCGGCCGCGGTCGGCACGTTCGTGCAGACCGCCATGGCCCAGCACAAGGATCACGCGGCAGCCTGGAACGCCGTGCTGACCCGGGCGAACCTGCCGGCCGTCAGTGGCGCGCCGCTCACGATCACAGCGGACCAGGTGGCGGCACTTGGCGCTGCCAAGTCCATCGTGGACGTCGCCAAGCTGGCGCTGGCCCTAGAGAACGCTGCAGCGGAGACCTACACGTTCGCCACGGAGAATGTGACCGACGCTGGCGGCATCATGACGGCGGCCACCATCGCGCCGGTCGAGACCATGCACGCCGCGATCTTGCACTTCGTGCTGGGTGAGTACCCGGTGCCAGTGTCGTTCATCGGTACCAGCAACGCCGTCAAGCCGACTGCGCTGACGATCTAGTTAGGAACCAGCAATGACACGCACCATCGGGACCCGTCGCCTACAGCGATCCGTTGCCGGGCTGATCGCCCTGCCGGTCGCCGTCGTGCTCGCCTCGGGGTGCAGTAGCGCCAAGCCCGGAGGTGGAGGCAGCAGCATGGCCCCCGCCTCCGGCGGCGCCTCCACCGCGACTTCGAAGGCAGTCACCGTCGACGTCAAGAATTTCTCGTTCAATCCGCAGCAGCTGACCGTCATGCCCGGCACCAAGGTGACCTGGAAGTTCGAGGATTCGGCCCTGCATACGGTCACGGCGAACGACAACAGCTTCCGGTCCCCGAGCCTGCACAACGGCGCGACGTTCTCCTACACCTTCAGTACAGCAGGGACCTACAGCTACCTGTGCTCGATCCACCAATACATGACCGGCACCATCACGGTGCGGTGACTCAGGCCGCGCGAGCTCGCTCGGCTACCGCGGTCACTGCCGGAACCTGCTCACTCCCGGGGCTCCGGTTGGGCCGCGCCAGCCAGAAGATCTTGGCTCAAGTGGAGCCGATCTGCTTGGCAAAACGGCCGGTATTGGTGCGACAGGTTTCCGGACAGCCTGAAGCTGCTGGAGGTCGACCAGCGCCACATCGACGACGAGGCGCGCATCCTGGCGCGGGCCGAGCGTCACCTGCGGCTCATCGCGCTGGGCATGAGCATCTGGCGCAGCCAGGGCTAGGGAGCCTGCGGGAGGCGTGCCGCGACCTCGTCCACGATCTCGGCGAGCTGCAGATCCAGCGTCGTCACGCCGCCGGCACTGTGCGTCGAAAGCACGATGTCCACCCAGCGCCAGCGCAGCGCGAGGTCAGGATGATGGTCAAGCTCCTCGCAGCGCGGCGCGAGCTGGTTGATGAACTCCACAGCCGTCGGGAAGCCGGCGAACTCGATGGCGCGCCGTAGTTCGTCAGGCCCACCGCTCCAACCGGGGTGCAGCGACGCCAACCGCGCGGCGATGGCGCCCTGGCTCAACAGCTCGCGTGACATGCCAGCCCTCCGATTGCCCTGTCGTCCACGGTAGCCCGCACGTATAGCCTCTGCTCTCGTGACCGATCGACTGGTGTGGGTGGACTGTGAGATGACCGGTCTCGATCTGCGGCGCGACGTGCTGATCGAGATCGCGGTCCTGGTTACCGACGCGGAGCTGACGCTGCTCGACCCCGGGCTCGACATCGTCATCGGCACGTCGGACGACGTGCTCGACACGATGGTGCCGTTTGTGCGGGACATGCACGCGTCATCGGGGCTGACCGAGCAGGTTCGATCGTCAACCGTGACCTTGGGTGAGGCCGAGCGCCAGGTGCTCGCGTACGTGAAGTCGCACGTGCCGGAGGCGAAGGTTGCGCCGCTGTGCGGGAACTCGATCGCTACCGACCGCAGCTTCATCGCCCGCGACATGCCGGAGCTAGACGAGCACCTGCACTATCGGATGATCGACGTCTCCTCGATCAAGGAGCTGGCCAAGCGGTGGTACCCGCGGGTGTATCACTCCCAGCCAGCCAAGGGGCTGGCCCACCGGGCGCTCGCCGACATTCTCGAGAGCGTGCAGGAGCTCGACTTCTACCGCCGGACGTTGTTCGTGCCGCTTCCTGGGCCGTCTCACGACGAGGCGCGCGCTGTGGCGAACGCAGTTCTCGGCATCGAGGGCGGGCAGGTAGACTGAGCCGGCTCGGCGCGCTGCGCCGACACGGTGGGTGTAGCTCAGCTGGTAGAGCGCCGCGTTGTGGTCGCGGATGTCGCGGGTTCGAGTCCCGTCACTCACCCCAGGCATCGGGGCCCGCGCATAGCCGGGCGCGGGGATTCCAAGATCATTCAGCCGAGCGATCCGGCATCGGCGACCATGGTAAAATTTCCACTCGGCCCACCACGGTGGGCCGATCGTCTGAAAGGCGCCGCTAGCTCAACTGGCAGAGCAGCTGACTCTTAATCAGCGGGTTCGGGGTTCGAGTCCCTGGCGGCGCACGCCTACAAGCCCCGTGTTTACTGGACTGTAGCCCATTCGCGGGCGGCAGCAAGATCGCCGATTACGGGTTTAGTCCTGAGATTGACCTTGGTCGCGAACCACCGATCCGACCATTCGCCCAGTGCGACGTGCGACATTTTCGGATCGACGTAGGTTCCGGTGGTGACCGCAGTCGTGACGGAGTCAAGCCAAGACTGCGCATCGACCTTCCGGCTGAAGTGCCGCGCGTGCTCGAACCCGCGAGAGGCGCGGTATCGGGCTCTCCAGCGTCCATCGGTACGGCGTGCAATGTTGGCCACGGCGAGCCTCCTTCGTAGTTGCGCGCTCGTGTCGGGTCCTTGGTATAGCACCAGGCCCTGTCACTCTCGATAGCCTGCTGCCGATGGGCGTTCACGTCGGTCGGGTTCACCTCCGAACGGCCGGCCGGGTGGCCGGACGCGGTCGCGGTCAGCGCGCGCCTGCCCGTCGATCCAGGCGTCGATCTCAGCGCGCTGGTACAGAACGCGGCGGCCGACGCGGAAGCTGCGTGGTCCGGTGCCGAGGTGGCGCCAGTAGCGCAGGGTGGCGACGGGTGCGCGCACGAGGTCGGCGGCTTCGTTGATGGTGAGTAGGTCGTGGTCGGTCATCGGGTCATCTCCTCCTCCGGGTCGTCGACTGTCGACGGCCTTCATAGGGGCAGGTACCTTTTCGGGGTCATTAGTGCCACTTTGATCTTGGTCTCTGTCGATTCGTGCTCGGAGGCCTCCGCAACCAGTAAGGGAACAGCGGTCGAGCTTTGGACAGTCGGGCATGCGGTGGACGCGGCGGTTGTTCTCGGCTGATGTCGGTTCAAGGCGGCTGCCTCGTGTGCCGTGCCTGTGTCAACCGTGATCACCTCCAGTGCAGCTGTTCACCATGACGGACTGCGCGCACGGTGCAATCGCAGGCCAATCTGGTTCTCACCTACGTCGTGTCGTGTGACAGGTGGGTGCCGATGGTCATCGTGTGCTGACGTGGCGACCCGTCACCGGCCGGCGCGATGCGCGAGCGTTGGCGGCTTCAGGCGCTGCCCGTAGGCGATGCGTTGAGCGTTTGCTCGGCGGTCACGACGGACGAGCTCGTTACCCTCAAGCGGTGTCCGCGCATGCCTTCCTCGACGAGAGCAAGGCCAACGGCTACGTGATCGCCGCGGCGATTGTTTTTCCGCACCGGCTGGGTGCCGCGAGGCAAGCCATGCGCGGGCTCTGCCTTCCTGGCCAGCAGCGGGTCCATCTGAGCAAGGAGCAGCCCGCGCGGCGACGCCAGATCCTTGCCGCCGTCTGTCGACTCGACATCGAAGTGCGAATCTGCGACGCGAGCGGTATCCAGAATCCGCGTGCGGCACGCAGCGCCTGCCTCGAGCAGGTCATCGCCGACCTTGCTGCGCTGCGGGGACAGCGGCTTGTCATCGAGCAGGACGATTCCCTTGTGAGCGCCGATCAGGCCGACCTCTGGACGGCATCACACAAGTACGAGACCGCCGCCACGCTGGCGTACGAGCACGTACCTCCGCGTACCGAACCATTGCTATGGATCGCAGATGCGGCGGTCTGGAGTTGGTCTCGCGGCGGGCAGTGGCGACAGCGGATCGACCCCGTAGTCCGGCGAGTGACCACACTCTAGACAGCGCGAAGCCCGGCCCACCCACCGTCCGGAAGGCTGCCGGGCTCACTTCACGGCACCAACGCGCCGCGCACTGGTAACGATACACGTCACACCCAACGCGAACGCAACCTCAACCCGCCCGAGTCAGCGGCCGATGCTGGGTGGCCCGCCGCCGCACGTGCGAGCAGCGGCGGGCACGGCCCGGCGGGCAGGTCAGGAGTGCGCGATCAGAGCCTTCGCGGCGACCGTGGCCGAGGCCTGTGCCTTGGCCACGTTGCCGTCCTTTCGGGTCGAGGCGACCGTGATGAGGCGGTCGCCGGCCAGGACCGTGATCTGGCTGTCGACGCCGAGGGGCGCGTGCTGGGTGAAGGCGATCGAGTTGGGCAGCCCGGCATCGAACGTGGTGACCTGCGCGCCCGCGCCCGCCATCTTGGCCTTGGCGACGCTGATCATCGCCTGGCCGAACTGGGCGTTCACCTGCAGCACGTCGTAGCCCAGGGAGCCGTCGGTCGTGCTCTCGTACAAACACCCGTCGAGCTTCTTCATGCCGGAGCCACCGCCCGTCGAGGCCGAGATGCCGGCCGCGGTGGTGAAGCCGAGGATGCTTTCGGCGGTCTGGTGGTCGATGGACGAGCACCTGCCCGTCGCCTGCGTCGTCGCGGTGGTCTGGGTGGTCGTGGCCGGCGACGTGGCCGCCGGTGACGTCGTGGCCGGGGCGCTCGTCTGAGCGGCAGGGTTGCTCGCCGCGGCGTTGCTCGTGGTCGACTTGGAGCCGGAGCAGGCGGCCAGGCTGACGGCGGCCGCGAGCAGAGTGACGGCAAGGACTTGGCGGCGGTGCTTCACGGCGTACTCCAGGGATGAGACGGGCATGGTGATCGTTCGTGTCGAGCAGACCAGTGCGCGAGTGCAGTTGGCGCCGGGTGAAACCCCAGCAGCGCCAGAGCGGGCTTAGCTCTGCGTGGCGGGGTCACCGGCATACGGAGGGCTCAGCAGTGCCCGGACGAGTTCCGAGCGGCTCCGGACGCCGAGCTTTCGGTAGATCCGGCCGAGGTGGAACTCCACGGTCTTGCCGGACAGGAACAGCGCAGCGGCGATCTCCTTGTTCGACATCCCGTCGGCCGCTGCCGTGGCCACCCGTACCTCCGACGCGGTGAGCGTGTCGTCGCGCGTGGCGCCAGTGCGCAGCGTTGCCCCGGACGCCCGCAGTTCGTCTCGGGCTCGGTCCAGCCAGGGCGCGGCACCGAGGGTCGTGAAGTCGGCAGCTGCCTGACGTAGCAGAGCCCGCGCCTCGACGCGGTGGCCGAGCCGGCGCCGCATCGCTCCAGCGCCCAACCGCAGTCGGGCGCGAGGGAACACGTTCTCCACACCCGCGAGGTGGCCGGCGAGAGCGGCGGCGTCGTCAGCCAGCGCCAAGGAGTCCGGTCCGATCGCGCACCGCGCGAGCAGCGCTCCGGCGCGGGACTCGGGACGGGCGTCGTCGCCAGAGCGGTCAAGGAGAACCTCGAGCAACGCCTCGGCGTCGGCCCGCCGTCCGATGAGTGCCAGCGCGAGCGGAGCATCGAAGTACTCCGGCTGGGCCGCGGCCACCCGGCCCGCGTGGAGGAATTCCGCGAGTGCCTCGGTCGGTGCGATCAGCGCCTCGAGATCGCCCGCCGACATCGCGGCGAGCACCGCGCTCCACAGGGCTTCGGCCGTCCGCCAGGGGCTGTCGAGCGTCTCGGCCAGCCGACGGGCCTCCTCGGCGTGGGCCAATGCGTCAGTCGTGTGCCCGCGAGCTCCCTCCAGGGTGGCCACCTGCACCAGCGTGTCGGCGATGTCGGCGTTCCGGCCGGTGATGCGGGCCAGGTCCAGCGCGTCCTCGGCGCGAACCGCGGCGGCGTCCCACTCGGCCACCGAGAAGTCGCACCAGGCCAGCCCTCGTACGGTCATGGCGAGCATCCGGGTGTCGCCGGCAGCACGCTGCCGGGTCACCGCGGCGTCGATCTGCTCGCGTAGCCGTCTCGGGTGTCCGGACCACATCGCTGCCTGCACGGTCATGGGGAGCAGTTCCGGGTCAGTGTCGAGGAGCCGGTGGGCCTCGATGACGCTCAGCGCGTGTTCGAGGCACCCGCGGCCGGCTTCGGTGCGTTCGGCGTTCAAGTGCACGAAGCCCTGGACGGCACTGGAGCGGGCGTCCTGCACCGGATCGTCCGGATCGGCGGCGTCGCGGATCTGTTCGGCGATCCAGGCCAGTCGCATCGGGTCGTCCAGATGCAGCGCTGGGTTGAACGCACTGGCCAGTGCCCGGACCTCGTGGTCGCGGGATCCGGACTCGCGGGCTTCATCGACCGCGCGCAGGAACCACTCCCAGGCGGTGTGCGGAGAGGCGGTCGCGTGCGCGATCTGGCCGGCGGTGAACGACAGCGACCAGCGCAGATCGGGTTCCTGCAGGCCCACCAGCGATTCCTCGACCAGCCGTGAAGCGGACTCGGCGTCGTCGGCGGCCCAGGCCTCGAGCGCCGCGTGTGCCAGCCGCGGCGCGGGGTCGCTGCCCAGCCGGGCGGCGGTCTCCCAGGCGTGGGCGGCAGCCTGATGGGCGCCACGCGCAGTTGCGGTCGATGCCACGACCTCCAGCGCGAGCGCCAGCGCCTCGTCGGGTCCGGTGGCGGCGTCGACCCGGTGCCACACCACGGCTGCCGGGTCGCCGCCCGCGGCCTGCAACGCATCGGCGATCGCCAGCTGTACCCGACGGCGTTCGGCCGCAGGCACGCCGTTCATGGCCGCGGCGCGGGCCAGCGGGTGCCGCCACGTCATCGCGGTGCGCGTGACGTGCAGCAGGCCGCTGGCCTCGACCGTCGCGAGCTGGGCGTAGTCGCTGCCCAACCGGGCAAGCGCGTCGGCCAGGACCGCCGGAGTCACCAGGCCGGCGGCGGCAGCGGTCGCGGCGGCCAACCGGGCCGGGGCCGGGAGCGCAGCCACGAGCCCCCCGTACGCCGCAGCGGGGCTGGTCGACGGCATCGGGTCCGGCAGCGGCGCAACCCCGCGGCGCTGCTCGTCGTCGAGCAGCGCCGCCAGCTCGACCAGTGCCAGCGGGTTGCCCCCGACGATCGGCCAGAGCCGTAGCGTCACCGAGCGCACCACGCCGTGCTCGGCCATCAACTGCACGGCCTCCGCCTCGTCCAGCGTCGGCAAGTCGTAAGCCTCGACCCCGCCGATGCCCGCGGCTTCCGGGCGTTCCGCGAAGAGCACGCCGACCGCGTCGTCAGCCAGCCGTCTCACGGCGAAGCCGATCGCATCCCGCGACTCGGCGTCGATCCACTGCAGGTCGTCGACCAGCACCAGCACCGGGCTGTCGCCGCACGCCACGTCCAACAACGTGAGCGTCGCCGCACCCACCAGTAGCGGGGCGGGTTGACCTCCGATCCTGTCGCCGAGCGCCAGCTCGAGCGCGTCGCGCTGCGCGGGTACCAGTTCGGCAACCTTCGAGCGCAGCGGACGAACGAGTGCGTGCAACGCCGCGTAGGGGAGGTCGCGCTCGTCCTGCGTTCCGGTACACCGCAGGACGGTCATGCCGTCGGCGTCCGCGGCTGCAGCGGCGAGAAGAGCCGTCTTGCCGCTGCCCGGCTCGCCGCGCAGCACGAGCGCACCACCGCGGCCCGCGCGGGCGCCGGAGACCACCCAAGCGATCCGGGCGAGGGCCTCCTCGCGACCGACGAGCACCGGGCGAGTATACGAACGCACCGCCAGCGCCCGGACGGGGCTGCCAGGGATTGCCCGGACGCCAGCACGGGACCGCGCAGGCGACCGTGGCGTGGTGTCGGAGCACCTGTCGCCGTGCGGTTCGTGGCGGTTCACCATGCGACGCCTCGGCACCGCACCAGGGCCGACGGACGAGATCGTGGTACTCGCCCGTATTGAGCCGGCGGGCACGATGACGTTGATTGCAGGCGCGCCGGCCGGTGAGCAGCCGATCGCCAGCTGGCGGTCGGCGGGCCCACGCCGAATCGTGGTGGTTGCTGATTGGTGCGTCAGGGACGCCGCCGGCCGGCCGGTCGGGCGCGTCTCGGTGCAGGGTGCCGCAGAACTGTCGGTCGACGGGCAGACCTGCCAGGCGCGCGTGCAATGGCGCCACGTCGACCTGTCCGGGCTGCCTCACGGTGGGGCGCTGACGGGCGAGGCCGACGGGGAACGTCTCTAGGCGCTACTTGGGCCGAAGCGATCGGGCGTAGGTGGCGCCGTGGTCCACCCAGCGCCCGAACTCGTCCTCGGTCTGCAGCTTGTCGACGTCGATGCGCAGCCAGCCGTCCAGCTCCCGGCCGCGCATCTCGAAGCGCAGTGCATGTGGCTCACCGATCAGCGACTCGGTCTGTGCCGGGTCGACCCGCAGCAAGAGGCCACCGTGGCTGCTCGCGCTGACGGCCATGTCGCCGTTGGTACTGGCTCAGGTTCGGCGCTGTGTCGCGATAGGGCGGCATGGCTGGGGCGAACATGGCCGACCCGGGTGACGGAGTGCCGTTCGTGACTGCTTCGACATCCACAGCTCCTGTCACGGCGTGGGCCGTGAATCCGACGGCCCCGCTCATTGCGCAGGCGTGGGCCCCGATGTTCCAGAGGACTATGCCGCCCATGAAAGTCTGTCCACCGTCGCCGCCACCGACGTAGCGAGCGCTGAGGTCCTGCCGTTCGCACGGCAGCGGTGACCGCGCCGATGAGCTCGACGCTCGGAGGCATGACGTTGCTGGGCTACCGCCCCCGAGTGTGGGAGCTGACGAGGTGCAGCCGCCAACTGCGACGACCGAACCCGCGACCAGGCCGACAAGCAGACAAGATCGACTCCGCGTATCGCTGCTTGCGTAGGCCCGAAGCCCCCTCATGCAGGTATGACGCCGCAGCGTCTCGACCGGTTGCAACGCAAGACCCGCTCATCGGCTACTTGTCCGGTCGTATTTTGACGCTCGCCGTCCGTCCGATAGCGGAACGGCGAACACACATTCCGTGTCTACATTTCGTCTACACTGGGTCTATGGCAGCAGACACAACAACCGTCCGGGTCCGTCGACCCGACTCCGAGCGGCTCCAATCGCTGGCCAGGACTCGTCAGGCCGCCGTCATCGACGTCGT
>JAYTRE010000091.1:0-4610 GCA_043746395.1 Pseudonocardiales bacterium | reverse complement strand
TGCCGCAAGACCTCGTCCAGGATCAGATGAGAGGAGTGCTGACCCACCAGCCGCTACCAGCACCGAATCTGTCAAGCCCTCGGTAGAACCCATTAGATGAGTGCATCGCACCGCCAGAAGTTCATCGCGCGGTCGTCTGGGAGCACGCCGCGGCGCAAGTGAGGCCAGCCGCGGCTCATGCGTGCGTTCCAACTACAAAGGTGCGTCGCTGACGTCGTTCAGCGCCGATTCGTCGCGCGGCGCCTGTGAGTCGAGCGGTTGCCCGCTACCCAAGCCCTTGGTGAAGAACACCATGTCGATGACCTTTGCCCTGGTGTAGCAGCGGTCGCTGTCCACCCCTGTGGCGAAGTCGATCGTGGCCACTCGGTACGCGTCGATGGTCTCCGCGTTGGCTCGGTAGTAGACCGCCAGGCCCGCGAGGGACTTGGGCCCGAACGTCCCTGCCCCGAAGGCGTCGCGGAAGTAGCGGTCGTAGGCCGGAACACAGCCGAAGACGCCAAGCAGGGTCTTGGTGACAAGGGTCTGCGATTGGCCGCCCGGCAAGCTTGCGCGCAAGTCGCGGTACACGTTGGTGAGCGCCGCTTGGACCGGTGGGCTGTAGTCGTCAGCATCCGCACGCCACACCGCTTCCGGTGCAGCGGCCACTACTCGAACGGCCGGCGCGAGGCTCTTGACGCTGTGCTGCAGGAGCGCTGCCTTCCCGCGGAACATGCCCCAGCTAGCGAGGTAGAACCCGAGTTGTAGGCAGGAGGTCTCGAGTTGGTCGGCCTCCGCCAGAGCACGGGCTCGTCCCTCGTCGTGGAAGGACTGGAAGTAGTTGAAGCAGTAGTCGAAAGATGCGTACCTGGCGGAATCTCGGCGGCCCTGCAGGTATCGGGTGGCGCAGACGCTGATGTCGACGCCATCGCGCAGGGCTTCTACGTCTTGCCGGGAGCGAGCTGGCACCAGTCCAGGTTAGGACGGTTCACGTTGACGGACTAGAAGCGGAGGTTGCGCCGGCCAGCATGTCTGGACAAGATCGCAGGATGGACAAGATGCGCGAGCTAGAGCAGATGATTGACGCGCTCAGACGCCAGCGCGAGGGGTGCGAGCCGAAGTCGAACCAGAACCCTCGCTACCTGCGCTACTGCAACGCGGTGTCGGCGCTGCAATGGATCATCGACGACTTCCGTCGGGAAGGTTCCCTCCTGTAGCGCGCAGCGGCATGAGCGGATGACCGTTTCATCCCGTCTCCGTCTGTGGTTGCGCTCGACTCGGCTGCGCTGGAGCTGTCCTCTGACAGCGCTGCTGCCACCTCCGGACTCTCGCCCAGGACGAGAGTCCCAACCGCAGGAGTTGGGACGTTCTCCGGTCTTGGCGGAGGAGCGCTCAACTGACTTCTGCGCGCCCTCGGGGTCGACAGCAACTGAGCACCCGCCACTGCTTTATCCGGCGGCACCCGTGTGGGGCTGCGCTGGCAGGTTTGGCGTTGGTTCTTGACAGCGCGCGGCTACCTATCGCGATATGGCTAGAGCCAGCGCCGGACGTGCGTGCGGTATGTCGTGTACGTCGTGCCGAACCGGCTGTGGAGGTAGCGCTCCTCGGGGCGGATTACGAGCGTTACGATCGCGAGGAGCGCGACTGGCAGAGTGATCATCGGCCACCAAGTCGCGCTGAGGACGGCGCCGCCGAGGTAGGCGATGGCAAGCCCGGTGTACATCGGGTTGCGGGATGCCGCGTACACCCCTGTTGTCTGCAATTGTGCAACCGGGTGGTGCGGCACGATCGTCGTGCCCGCTCGCACCACGTGTGCGACGCCGGCGGCGGCCAGGGTGGCTCCGGTAACGAGGACCAGGATGCCCGCCACGACCGACGCCGTAGTGCGGTGGAAGGCGAGGGGCGTTCCGGTCTTACTCAGCACGACAGCGGCAGCGAACGCCGCCGCGAAGTACAGCGGAGGCGGAACCCGCACCACCTGCGCACCGGCTTCAGCGCGTGAAGGCGCCGCGGGCACTGTCGTCATGACCACGTCTCCTCTAGCAGAGACCCGCTGACGTGCAGCAGGTCCAGATGCTTGACAGTGGGCTCCCCGCTTGGTCGGCTGCCACCGAAAGCGGCATCGACCGCAGGGTGAATCCGTTCCTGGAACGCCGCCGCGCAGGCGGCCTCGGACTCCCATAGGTCGACGTAGCGCAGGCCACCGCCGGGCTGGCGGACGCACAAGTGCAGCAGCTGCCCGGCCAGCGGTTCGGGGCCGAGTGCGGCGATGATCTGCCGGTACAGGTCCTCCTCGATTGGAACGTCTTGAACGTACGCGTAGAACACGGCAGGGATCTCCTGTACATTGGTCCGAGAGAGCTCCGGATGAATACGGAGACCGTACCGCTAGTGGAGGACGGCGTCAACAAGCCAATGGGCAGCGGTCGCCGCTACCACTCCCCCCGCCGCCAGGCACAAGCTGCCGCGACACGGCGGGCCGTGTTGAGCGCTGCCCGAGAGCTTTTCGTGGGAAATGGCTACTCCGCGACCACTGTCGCGAACATCGCCCGGCGGGCAGAAGTTTCCCAGGACACCGTCTACGCGACGGTCGGCGGCAAACCGGCGCTACTGCGAGCGTTGGTCGAGACCGCCGTCTCCGGCACCGAGGAAGCCATCCCGGCCGAGCAGCGCGACTACGTCAGCAGAATCCGGGCAGCGACCAGCGCCCGTGAGAAGCTCGGCATCTACGCGCAGGCGATCACCGTGATTCAGGAGCGTATGGCTCCGATCTTCCTCGCCCTACGGGACGCCGCGAGCACCGACCCACACTGCGCAGCCCTCTGGACCGACATCGCTGAACGGCGCGCCGCCAACATGCTCCTGCTCGCCGCGGACCTGCGTGGCACTGGTGAGCTGCGCCCTGACCTCACCGACCAGCAGGTCGCCGACATCGTCTGGAGCATGAACTCGGCCGAATATTGGATGCTCCTCGCGCACGAGCGCTCTTGGACACCGACACAGATGACGGAGTGGCTCACCGACGCCTGGCCCCGCCTACTTCTCGTGCCGGATACGGAGGCCAGCGCCGACCGCTGACTAATCCCGCCAGTTCAGATCACCATTCATAGCCCGGGAGCTCAGGAGAACGACACCGCTGAGCGACGAACGCCGGGCGGCACCCAACTCGGCGACCAAACGGCAGACATCCCAGGTTGTTTTCTGTCAAGCCGCGGCGGTCACGTGGTGAGGTCAGGCCTTCTGCTCGTCGTAGAGGGTGCGGTGCTTGAGGCAGCCGTGGAGGATTCCGACTTGGCGGTTGGCGAGTTGGCGGATCGCTGCTTGGTGGCCGATCTTCCTGGCCCGCAGGCAGAGGTAGTAGGCGCGGGCGCCGGGCGATCCGCGCATCGAAGAGAAGGCCCATTGCTGCACGGCGTCGGCGAGGCGATGGTTGCGCGCGTAGCGGGCCAGCACGACCTTGTTCGTCCCTGAGGCCCTGGTGATCGGGGACGTGCCGGCATAGTTCTTCCGAGACTTCGCGTCGGCGTAGCGATCGGGGTCATCACCGAACTCCGCAAGGACCCGGGCGCCGAGTATCACACCGAGACCAGGTTGGCTGGTGAAGATCCCAGCGTCCGGGTGACGGCCAAAACGCTCGGCCACCACCACCCCGAGCGCGTCGATCTCAGCCACGAGGGCGGTGATGACCCGGACCTCCGCGACGACGATCGCCGAGAACGCGTTCTGCACTGCGGTGCTCTGCCGCAGCGCGGGTGCGCGCAAGACGGCTTGGAGGTCCTCAACGCGTTGGTCGATCTTGCGCCGCTTCGCCCGGCGCAGGGCCGCCACGATCCTCGCCTTGGACAACCGCGCGGCAACATCGGGATCCGGCGCCGCAGCGAGCAGCTCGAGGGACTCGGGTGCGTCAAGGTCCTCAAATGCTTGCAGAGCAGCCGGAAAGTACTCCCGCAGGGCGCTGCGCAAGCGCAACAAGTGGCGCGTGCGATCCCAGATCAGCGACTGGTGCGCGCGCGTGACCAGCTTCAACGCCTCACCGTCATCGGAGTCACCGGCCACCGGGCGGTGACTCCGCACGGTCCAGTCGAACGATCTCGGCCAGGACGTGAGCATCCCCGGCGTCGCTCTTCGCCCCAGACGCCGAGTGCCGCTCCCGGTATCGGGCGGTGGACATCGGGTTGATCGCGAACACCTCGTAGCTCGCCGTGATCAACGCCGCGACCCACGCCCCACGTTCAGTCTCGATCCCGATCTTCACCCGGTTCGCAGCCTCCACCGAGTCGAGCTGGGACCATTCCGCCGGCATCGCCGTGGCGATCAGCTCATGCAGCTTGCTGAGCCCCTAAAGGCCCTCGGGTAGTCGCTTCTTCACCAGCCGCCGACCCTCGCCGTCGAGGATCTCAACATCGTGATGGTCCTCAGCCCAATCATCACCGACGAACAGCATCGCTTCTCCTTCCTGTCCGCGTGGACCTGCCGTAAGCAGCGTGGAGGAGACACCCGCGATCTAACGGACAAGTGTTCACCGTGAACACCGGGGCACGACATCCCAGCAGCAATCTCGCCTCCTCACGACCAGTGGGCGCACGGTCTGCCGCAAGACCTCGTCCAGGATCAGATGAGAGGAGTGCTGACCC
>JAYTRE010000090.1:0-4062 GCA_043746395.1 Pseudonocardiales bacterium | reverse complement strand
CAGCGCGGCGGCCCGGGCCCGGGCGAGCCCCCGCGGGCCGCCGCCATACCGGGTCGACACGCGGTCCACATCGTGGTTGGCCAGCACCCAGGTGCACGCTGCTCCGACCTCGGCCATCGCGCGCAGCGACTCCACGATCGCGTCGCGGAGGCTTTCGGCACCCCAATGCGCCTCCACAAGGTGAAAGTTGAAGGTGAGGTTGAGTTCGCCGGGACGCACGTAGCGGGCCAGCCGGGTGCCGTCGGCGACCCACGCCTCCCCGACCGCCATCCGTTCCCCGTCGTAGGAGTCCAGCACCCGGCGAAACCCGCGCAGGTATTCGTGCAGTCCGTCGCGGTCCCAGCGCAGGTCGTCGATCGAGGGCATCGCCCCCAAATCATCGTGATGCAGGACGCACGGATCGAGGTCCGGGAGTCCGGCGGGCTTGGCCATCCCGTGCGCGACGTCGATCCGGAAGCCGTCGACGCCGCGATCCAGCCAGAACCGCAGGATGCGCTCGAACTCGGCGGGGATGTCGGGGTTCGACCAGTTCAGGTCGGGTTGCTCGGGCGCGAACAGGTGCAGGTACCACTCGCCGTCGGGAACCCGAGTCCACGCCGGCCCGCCGAAGACGGACGGCCAGTTGTTCGGTGGGAGCTCCCCCCGCGCACCGCGCCCCGCCCGGAAGAGGAAGCGGTCACGCTCGGGACTGCCCGGCTCTGTGGCCAGGGCCGCGGCGAACCACGGGTGCTGGTCGGAGAAGTGGTTCGGCACGATGTCGACGGTCACCCGCAGGCCCCGTCCGTGGGCGTCGGCGAGCATCGCGTCGAAGTCGCCGAGCGTCCCGAAAAGCGGGTCGACATCGCAGGGATCGGCCACGTCGTAGCCGCCGTCGGCCATCGGTGAACGGTAGAACGGGGAGATCCACAGCGCGTCGACCCCGAGGCGCTGCAGGTGATCCAGGCGGCTGCGCAGCCCGACGAGGTCTCCGGTGCCGTCCCCATTGCCGTCCGCGAAGCTGCGCGGGTACACCTGGTAGAACACCGCGGACGTCCACCACTGTTGACCGAAAGCGCTTGTAGTCACGGTCGGTCATTGTGCACCTTGTGCCGCGCTCGCCGGAGCCGGCCGGGCCGCCGGTTCAGCTGGGGATGTTGCGCAGCCCGTCGGCGGCGCTCACCAGGTACTCCCAGAGCGTGTGGTCGTAGGCGGGCGGCAGCTGCAATGCGTCGAGGGCGGCGCGCATGTGGTTGAGCCACGCGTCGCGGGCCGCGGTGCCGATCGGGAACCCGGCATGGCGAATCCGCAGCCGCGGGTGCCCGCGTTCCTGCGAGTAGGTTCCCGGCCCGCCCCAGTACTGCACCAGGAACTTGCGCAGGCGCTCGGCGGCCGGCCCGAGATCGTCCTCGGGGTAGAGGGCCCGCAGGATCGGGTCGGTCGCGACCCCGGCGTAGAAGGTGTCGACGAGTCGCTGGAAGGTTTCTTCGCCGCCGACCGCGGCGAAGAAGGTGTCGGCGCGATCGTCGTTCGGCAATGACGGCACGCTGCCATTGTCCCTGCCGGGGTGGCGCACCGTACGGTCGGGGCCCATGACGACCTCAGTCTTCGACCTCATCGTGCTTGGCCTGGGACCCGGCGGTGAGGAGGTCGCCGAGCGGACCGCCGAGGCCGGCTGGAGCGTGCTCGGGATCGACGCGGCGCTCGTGGGTGGCGAGTGCCCCTACTACGGCTGCATCCCGTCCAAGATGATCCTGCGGGGCGCCGAACTGCTCGCCGAGGCTCGCCGCGTGGATGGCATGTCCGGGCGCGCCGCTGTCGAACCGGACTTCACCCCGGTCGCCGACCGGATCCGCGACGAGGCCACCGACGACTGGGATGATCGCGCGGCTGTCGAGCGCTTCGAGAACCTCGGGGGGACGTTCCGGCGCGGAGCGGGGCGCCTCTGCGGCCGGGACAGCGCCGGGCGGCTGATCGTGGAGGTCGGCGGGCACCGCTACACGGGGCACCGGGTCGTGGTGGCCACAGGGACCACTCCCGCGATCCCGCCGATCGACGGCCTCGCCGACCTGCGCGCCACGGGGAGCGGGCCGGACGGCCCGGTCTGGACGAACCGCGACATCGTCAAGGCCCGCACTGTCCCGGCGTCGCTCGTCGTGATCGGCGGGGGAGCGATCGGCTGCGAGCTGGCCCAGGGTTTTGCCCGCTTCGGCAGCCGCGTCAGCGTGATCGAGGGCGGTGATCGCCTGCTCGCGCCCGAAGAGCCGGAGGCCTCGGCGGTCATCACGGACGTGTTCGCCCGCGCGGGCATCGAGGTCATCTGTGACGCGCGCGTCACCTCGGTCCACCCGGGCGGCGACGGGGTGCAGGTTCGCCTTGCCGACGGGCGCTCGGCCACCGGCACCAAGCTGCTCGTCGCCGCAGGGCGCAGCCTCAACCTCCCCGACATCGGGCTGGACAGCGTCGGACTCGACCCAGGCGTCCGTAACCTGCCGGTCGACGACCACCTGCGGGTGCTCGGCGCGGACGCTGGCCCCGTCGAGGGAGTCTTCGCGGTCGGCGACGTCACCGGGCGGGGCGCCTTCACCCACGTCGCTGTCTGGCAGGCTCGGGTCCTCGTGGCCCACCTGCTCGGACACAACGAGCAGTTCGGCGGCTATCACGGGCTGGCCTGGGTGACCTTCACCGATCCCGAGGTGGGCCGGGTCGGGCTGGCCGAGGCGCAGGCCCGCGAACAGGGGCTGCGCGTGCGGGTCGGGGTGCAGCAGCTCTCGGCCAACAGCCGTGGCGAGATCCACGGTCCCGGCAACGACGGTTTCGTCAAGCTCGTCGAGGATGCCGAACGCGGCGTGCTGGTCGGGGCCACCGTCGTCGGACCGTACGGCGGCGAGATCCTCGGGCTGCTCACCCTCGCGGTGCACGCCGAGGTGCCGACGCACACGCTGGCGAGCATGCACTACTCCTTCCCGACACTGCACCGCGCCGTGCTCGAGGCCGTGCGCGCCCTCGCCTGAGATCGACGGCCCGGGCTCCTACTCGCGACCAGTGCCGGTGTCCGGCGGTGGCGCAGGTGCGGGCGCCACGGGCTCCCGGGGCGGCCCAGCGGCGATGTCCAAGCCGTCGAGGCGTTCGCGAATGCGCCGGCGCAGCTCGCGCGCAGTGCGCCACTGCTCGCCCGGACGCACCCGGGCCACGAGCCGGATCACCGTCTCCTCGCGGGTGAACTGCTCGACCCCCTGTACCTCGGGATCGCCGAGGAACACCTCGGACCAGGCCTGCTCCGCGTGCATCTCACTGGCCACGGCCAGCATCGCCGAGGACGCGGTATCGATGCTGGCGCCCGCGGCGATCGGAACGTCCAGCACCACCTGGGCGAAGCCCTGGCTCTTGTTGCCGACGCGAACCACCTCGCCGTTGCGGACGTACCAGACGGTGCCGTTGACGTCGCGCAACTGGGTGGTGCGCAGCCCGACGGCCTCCACGGTCCCGGTGGCCTTCTCGAAGTCGATGACGTCGCCGACGCCGTACTGATCCTCCAGCGTCATGAAGATCCCGGCCAGGAAGTCCTTGACGATGCTCTGCGCGCCGAAGCCGAGAGCCACGCCGATGATCGAGGTGCCGGCGATGAACGGTGCGAGGTTGATGCCGACCTCGCTGAGCACCAGCAAGAACCCGATGACGAAGATGATGAAGGAGACCGCGGACCTGAGCACCGAGCCGATCGTGGCCGCCCGCTGCGCCCGCCGTTGCGACAGCAGGCCGGTCGAACCGAGCAGCGCGCTGTTCTCGGCGCGCTCCTTGAAGGGCCGCAGGATGCCCGGCACCTCGCCGAGGTGGACGGGCCTGATGACGCGGCTGATCATCCGGTGCAGGATCAGGCGCAGCAGCAAGGCGACCAGGACGATGACCAGGATCCGGAGCGGGATCTCGATGATCACCTTGCTGTGATCTTGGACGTACTTGGGCAGGGAGAGCAGCTGATGGGTTGGCCGGGGAGTCACGGGGACCTAGCTTGCCATGTCCGGCCGGGCACCGGGCTGGCACTAAGAACGTGCGCCGCGGCGCGCAGTCAGGTTCACTGATACC
>JAYTRE010000089.1:0-12973 GCA_043746395.1 Pseudonocardiales bacterium | reverse complement strand
CTTGAGCTGTTCGACCAGTTGCTGGCCGGGGCCCGCGACGGCTACCAAATCGAGAAGCGTTACCTGCGCGCCGACGGCAGTGTGGTCTGCGCGCTGCTGCACGTCGGAGCGATCCGCGATGGCGCGGGCGCCGTCCAGACGATCGTCTCCCAGCTCATTGACATCACCGAACGCAAGCGCGCCGAGGACCGGCTGGCCTATCAGCTGACCCACGACGTCCTCACCGGGCTGCCGAACCGGGCCGAGTTGGGTGCCCAGCTCGCGCAGTCGCTTGCCGCCGGGCGTCAGGTGGCCGTGCTGTTCTGCGGCATCGACCGATTCAAGACGATCAACGACGGCCTCGGTCGGGCGACCGGAGACGACGTGCTGGTCGCGGTCGCGCAGCGCCTGGCCGAGGTGATCCCAGCCGGCTGCACGCTCGGCCGGGTCGGCGGTGACGAGTTCGTCGTGCTCGTCCCGACCGACGGTGCCCTCGTGCGACTGCCCGAGCTGGGTGACCAGCTGATCGCCGCGCTCGGCCGCCCACTGGCGGCCGGCCGTCATCGCCTGGGACTCGGTCTGAGCGTTGGAGCAGCGGTCAGCGCGCCGTGGCACCACCATGCCGATGAGGTGATGCGTGAGGCCGAGCAGGCCCTGCTCAGGGCCAAGAAGCACGGCCGCGGTCGCGTCGAGACCTACGATCCGCGCCACGACCGACCGGCCACCCTGCAGGACCTGCAGCTTGAGCAGGCGCTGCGCGCCGCGGTCGACAGTGGCACCGGTCTCACCAGCTACCTCCAGCCCATCGTCAATGTCGCTGATGAGTCGGTGGTTGGTGCCGAGTCGCTGATCCGCTGGCACCACCCGGTACGCGGCTTGCTGCAGCCCGACGAGTTCCTGCCGGTGGCCGAGCAGAGCGGGCTCATCGTCGCGCTCGGCTGGCGGATGCTCGAGCTGGGGGCGCAGGCCGCCGCCTGCCCGCCTGAGGGCACCGCCCGCTGGGTCTCCGTCAACGTGTCCGGCAGCCAGCTCGGGCGCGGCCTGCTCCCGGCCGCGGTGCAGCGCGCCCTGTCGACCAGGAACCTCGCGCCAGACCGGCTGCATCTGGAGATCACCGAGACCGCCCTCGTCGACGCCTCGCAGCAGGCGATCCGCGAGTTGACCGAAGTCGCCGGCATGGGAGTCAGCATCGCGCTGGACGACTTCGGCACCGGCTACTCGTCGCTCTCGCTGTTGCGCGACCTGCCGATCAGCGTGGTCAAGATCGACCGCAGCTTCATCGCCCCGATCGCGGACGATCCGCGCTCGGCCGCTCTGGTGCGCAGCGTCGTGCTCATGTGTAACGCCCTGGGTATCAGCACCGTCGCCGAAGGCATCGAGACCCGGGCACAACTCGCGCTGGTGGCCGAGCTCGGCTGCGAGCTCGCCCAGGGTTACCTGTTCGGGCGCGCGGTCCCCGCCGAGCCCGAGCAGGCCGGCCACCGATAGCCGGTGGCCGGTTGATGAGGCCCGGACTGTGACGAGCGCGGTCGATGCCGTCGTGATCGGAGCGGGCCACAACGGGCTGGTGGCGGCAAATCTGCTCGCTGACGCTGGCTGGGATGTCGTCGTGGTCGAGGCTGCTGAGCGGGCCGGTGGCGCCATTTGCTCGGACGAGACGCTGCTGGCGGGCTATGTCACTGACTGGTTCAGCGCGTTCTACCCGCTCGCTGCCGTGTCACCGGCGCTTGCCGCGCTCGAGCTGGACCGGTGGGGGCTGAGCTGGCAACATGCGCCGGCGGTGCTCGCGCACGTCTGGCCCGATGACCGCTGCGCGGTGCTGTCCCGAGACCGAGAGGTGACCGCTGCGTCCGTCGACAGCTTCGCCCCGGGCGACGGGGCACGCTGGCTTGAGCTGCTCGAGCAATTCGAGCGGATCCGGGACCCGCTGCTGCAGGCAGTGCTCGCGCCGTTCCCGCCGGTGGCCGCAACGCTTCGGCTGCTGCGCCGGCTGGGGACGGCGGAGGCGCTGCGCCTGGCTCGCTTCGCGATCTTGCCGGTGCGGCGCTTCGGCGAGGAACGCTTTCATGGCGATGCTGCCCCACTGCTCCTCGCCGGTAATGCGCTACACAGCGACCTCGCGCCGGAGGCGGCGGGCAGCGCGCTCTACGGCTGGCTGCTCTGCATGCTCGGGCAGACTGTTGGGTTCCCCGTCCCCGTCGGCGGCTCGGGCATGATCATCGACGCGCTGCTCGGTCGCCTAGCCGCGTCCGGCGGCAGCCTGCGCACCGCCACCCCGGTCAGTGCTATCGACGTCAGCGCCGGCCGCGTGCAGGGTGTCCGGCTGGCCTCGGGGGAGCTGCTGCGGGCCCGGACGGTACTCGCGGACGTCGGCGCGCCGCACCTGTACCGCGACCTGGTCGGGCTCGCCCACCTTCCCGCCCGGCTCGGCGCCGACCTGCAGGCTTTCCAGTGGGACAGCCCGACCCTGAAGTTGAACTGGGCGTTGTCGCAGCCGATCCCGTGGACGGCACGGGAGGCCCGCGGCGCGGGCACCGTGCATCTGGGCGTCGATCTGGACGGCCTCACCTTCTACGCCGCATCCCTGGCCGCGCACCGGATGCCGCATCAGCCGTTCGTCCTGCTCGGCCAGATGACCACGGCCGACCCGACCCGATCCCCGGCCGGCACCGAATCTGCCTGGGCCTACACGCACCTGCCCGCGCACCTGACGCTCACCGCTGAGTTGATCGCCGAGCACGTGGCCCGCGTCGAGGCGGTGATCGAGGCCCGTGCTCCCGGCTTCGGCTCATCCGTGCTCGCGCGCCGGGTGCAGACGCCGGCCGACCTGCAGGCCGTCGACGCGAATCTGGTCCACTGCGCAGTGGGAGGCGGTACCGCTGCATTGCATCAGCAGCTCATCTTCCGGCCCATCCCCGGGCTCGGGCGAGCCGAGACTCCCATCGATGGCCTGTACCTGGCGAGCGCGGCTGCCCATCCCGGCGGCGGGGTTCACGGGGCGCCGGGTGCGCACGCAGCCCGTGCCGCACTGTCCCGGCAGCGGGCGAGCGGCGGACTGAAACGCGCGATCACCGATGCCGCGCTCGGTCGCATCTACCGGTGAGCCAGCAGTTACAGGGGCAGCAGTTTGCGCGGATCCGGACGGTTCTCCGCGATCGTCGCCAGCCGGGCCAGCGCTTCGCGGTTTCGGCGGCGCAGCAGATAGCGCTGCAGCGGATTGTCGAGCCACCGCGCCGGCCCGCGCGTCGGACTTTCGAGCATGTTCACCCGACACTCGTCGCGCTCGGGGCGTGTCGACATCGTCACGGTGGCCGCACCGAAGGGCCACACGCGCGCCTGCACCACCAGCCGGCGCGGAGGGTCGCATTCGAGAACGGAGGTCGAGTCGGCGACCGACAGTGGCCACCAGCCGGCGCGGTGGTGCAGCAGCGATCCGGCGCTCGGCCACTGGGCTTCCACCGCGCGGATGTGGGACGCGCCGACAACCCAGCACGGGAACATCCAGCCGTCGGACAGTTCGGCGAACACGCGATCGCCAAGATTCTGTCCCGCCCTACCGGCGCCACGGGCCCAGCGGGGCGGCGCAGTGCGATCGCCGCCGCGGCCTCACGTTTTCGGCTGGCGATCATGCTTGTGGTGGCGTTGGCCGGCGCTGCCGCTACGGGGTTCGCCGGGCTGTGGGGCTACGCGCCGCTCGTCGGCTGGGACGTAGCCCCGCTGATCTTCACCGGCTGGGTTTGGCAGGCCATCGTCGCGATGAGTTCGGCGCGCACCGCCACTCGTGCGACCACGGAGGACCCGGGCGGTACGGCAACCGACCTCATCGTGTTGTCCGCAGCTGTCGCCAGCCTGGCCTCGGTGGGCGGTGTCATCCTGCGCGCCGGGTCCGTGCGCGGGGGCACCCAGGACTGGTTGGCCGGGTTCGGCGTGTTGAGCGTGGCACTGTCCTGGTTCACCGTGAACACGCTGTTCACGCGGCGCTACGCGAGGCGCTACTACACCGGCTCCGAGGGGGCATGGAAGCCCCGCCACGATACGTCGACTTCGCCTACGTCGCGTTCACCATCGGCAGGACCTGCCAGGTCTCCGACACCAACGTGGAAAGCCCGAGCATCAGGGCCACCGCGCTTCGGCACGCGCTGCTGTCCTATCTATTCGGCGCCGTCATCCTCGCCTGCACCATCAACCCCATCGCCGGGCTGGGCACCAGCTCCGGCGGCTGATCGGCGCTAACAGCAGTTTGATCGCGCCATCAGGCGGGTATCACCTGAGCAGCTGCCGCTGTGACAGCTTCGGTTCCACAAGGAGGTTGCTGTGATCGTTCTCGGCGTTGTCCTACTCCTCATCGGGTTCATCGCCAAGGTGGCGATCGTGTGGACCCTCGGCATCATCGCCATCGTTGTCGGCGCGGTTTTGGCCATTGCGGGGACGGCCGGACGCGAGATTGGCGGCCGTCGGCACTGGTACTGAGCCGACGAGCAGAGCTACTGAGGTGAGCGAGGCGCGCTGCCGCGTAGCACCACGCGGCTAGGGCTTTGCCGTTCGACCGAGACCTGAACCAGGCGCCTGGTTCGGCAAGCCGGTCCGGGGCATCGGGCCCCGGACCGGCTGCTTGCGCACCCCGGGCCGCCCTCACCGCGGCGCGTGCCCCTGAACCGAGCCTGCGGAGGCGACCGTGACCACGGCAGCACAAACCCCCGTCCCGGCCGCCGAGCGTCCCGATGTTGCCAGCTCCCCGCTGTCATGCGCGGCGCTGAACCGGTGCCGCCTGCTGGGTTCGGCCCGGTGACCGGCTTACCGCCGTGGTGGAACGGCCTGCTCGTCGCGGCGCGGGATGCGGGAGAAGACGTCGACTCGGGACCGCGCCTGGCCGAGACGTACGGCCGCCAGCTGCCGGTACCCGCTCGGGGCCGAGGACGGCTAGGCCGCCGCCCGCTGGAACGTGGGGGGGTTCGCCGCGAAAGCCTCCGGTTCGAGGCTGGCGGCACGCCACGCGGGCGAAGCGTGGACGCTGCAGGGTGCCAAGGCGTGGAGCTCCCTCGGCGGCGTGCTCGACCACGCTTTGGTAACGGCGCACCCGGGCGCTGATCGACAACTGTTCGCCGTCGACCTGCGTCGGCCCGAAGTCCGAGCCGAACCCGGCCGACGGCTGGGTGTGTCGCGGACTGCGCAACGTGCCAAGCAGTCCGGTCCACTTCAACGGCGCGCCGGCCCGGACGGTCAGCCGGGCGGCCTGGTACCTGACTCGGCTCGGCTTTGCGTGGGGCGCTGTTGTCACTACGGCTGACCGCGTTCCATTGCGGTGATGGCCCATGATCCGCGACTCTTATTCTCAGGGACCGGTCGCGGATCTGGGCGTTACGCCGGAATGAGCACGAGTCGATCCCTTTTGGGAGGTGAGCCGTGGTCGAGATGCAGAACCGCTTCGACCTCCCTCCGCCGGGCGGTGTGGCGTGGCTCGACATCACCGCTGACTCCGCCGGCGCGGACAGACCGCGGATCCGCACTGGTCCGCTGGGGCTGCAGATCCTCCCGTTGGTGGGTGGTGGGGGTCCCTACTTCTTCAAGGGCGGGCGGCTGCGGGGCATCCGGTGTATCTGGTCGGCGTCGACGGTCAGCGGCGCCGAGTTGTGCCGCGGGTCGCGCGCGGTGGCGCCGGTGAGCTCTGAACCTTATGTGCATCTGCTCGCCCGCGGCGACTGCGCCGGTTCGGTGTTCGACCCGGTCGGTACTCCCACGCGAGGCATGCTGCGCGTGCTCGATCCGGCCGCGGAGATCAATGAGCAGTTCGTGGCGAACACCCACGTGTACACCCTCAACGTCCCGCATGCCGCTGTCGGTCTCGAAACCGGCTCGGTCGCAGAGATGCTGGGCAAATCCTTCGAGCTGACGCCGCTCCAGACCCACCTGCTCCGGTCGGCCCTCGGCCTGCTCGTCATCGGACGCGACGAGCTCACGACACCCTCGCGGTTGCTCGGGGTGGACCGCTACCTGGGCTCGCTGGCCGGGTTGCTGCTACGGACGGCGGTTGAGCGGCCCGTACCCGACCACGAGCATGCCGAGTCGATCCGGGCCCGAGTGGACGTGATCATCTTCGAGCAGGCGGCCGACCCGATGCTCACGCCCGCCTCCATCGCCGCGCAGCTGAACACCTCGCTGCGCCAGCTGTATCGGGCCTTCAACGGGACGGAGAGTCCGGCCGCGCGGATTCGCCGGCGTCGGCTGGAACGCGCTGCCGAGTTGCTTGCGTCACGTCCCGCCCGCCCGCACGTCGAGCAGGTCGCGACGCAGTGCGGGTTCGCTTCGGCGGAGTACTTCTCCCGGGCTTTCCGCCGCGAGTTCGGCCTCAGCCCGCGGGCCTATCGCTCGGCGCACAAGGGCCAGTAGCAGCAGGACGGAGCCGACTGATTGTCGACCAGGCGTGGTGACTAGCCTGTGCGCCGGGAGGCTGGGTTCACGTCGGAACCCGGGCGCGTCTCGGGGCGGTAGCTCAGCTGGTTAGAGCAGGGGACTCATAATCCCTGGGTCGTGGGTTCGAGTCCCACCCGCCCCACAATCCCAGTAAAACACCGGGATAGATTGATGTCATCACCTGTTGGAAATCCTGGACAAGGGTCCAGCACTCTAAAAGTGGCCAACAGTCGAGTACCCGTTTCCGGGCTTGCGCGGGCACCGGATGGGGACGAAATGGCGGCGCTGTTGCGGGACTGGCGCATCTCGTTGCGCGCCCGCGGCCGGTCGCTGGCGACCATCGCGTCCTACTTGTCGATGGCCGAATCGTTCGCCGGGTATCTGGCCTCGACCGGCACGTCGGCTTCATGTCGATTTTATGACATATGAAACGGTGAATAATGTACTATTCACTGATGAATCACCCTCAGTAAAGCCGGGCAGATCTCCGCATTCCATATTGTTCACCCAAATCGCCGCTATGTACATGCCACGCGCTTTCGGTCTAAGTTAAGCGCCGCAACGAGGGCAGGCCGTTTGCCCGGAACCCGTTCGCTCACCGAACCTGTCTCCCTCGTTGCGTCCAGGGGGAGGGATCGTGCGGGGCAGGCGTCTGATTGCCGTGGTCGCGGTAGGTTCGGTGATCGCGGTACTGGCACCGGCGCTGACGCCGCACGCGACCCAGGCGGCCCTCGCTAACACTCCGCCCGCCGTCGCGCAGGACGTGCAGGATATCTCCAGCGGCCTCGAGGCGCTCCAGTCGTTCTCCCAGGGGTTCGCCACCGACGGCGCATTCGGCACCGCGCTCGCTGACCTCTCGCTGGTTCCCGGCTCCTCGGCGGGGATCGGATTCCCCGACCTGCTGCAGAAGGTCCTCGTCGACCGCCTCACGAGCGCCGCCCCGACGACGCTCGGCGCCCTGGTCTCCGCGCTGCAGACCACCGCACCGATCAGTCTTGAGTCCGGCGGGCGCACCGCGTCGGTCTCGCTCGTGAGCAGCAGCGCAAACGGTGTCGAGTCACTCGCCTTCAGCCTCCTGGTCAACCGCCGGGTTGTCAGCGCCCCGCTAAACCTGCGGGTCGCCAGCCCGCAGTTTGACTTCAGCGCTCCCGTGCAGGTCGACCTCAGCCTCCAGGCGCATTTCACGATCAGCTACGACTCCGCCTCGCGCGCCGTCTTTCTCGCGATGGGGACAGACCCGCTGGCAATGACGCTGGACGCCGATGCCCACTTCCCGTGCAGCCCGTCGACGGCCACGCCGCCCTGTACGCAGGACACCTCCGCGGTCACCGCCGGCATCGGGGTGCTTGGCGTCGGCCTTGCCTTCGGCTCCTCGCTGGACCTCACGACGAACCTCACCGCGACGCTCCGGGACCCGAACGGCGACGGCCGTGTCTATCTGGGCACCTTCAGCGGCACCGCGCCGACCGGAACCTTCCACGCCTTTGCCGAGCCGAGCGGGACTGGCGTCGCGCCGGGCGAGCTCGCCGGGGGCGGCGCCTCCGCGATCGGCATGCTCTCGGTGGGCTACGCCGCTACGCCCGGGTCGCTCTCCGCGCAGCTGAACCTGGTGCCTTCGGTTGATGCCGCGCTGCCGTCGCTGACGCTGCCCGGCGTGAGCGCCGACGTCGCGGTGAGCTGGCCCGACGTCACCATCGGTACCCCTGCCGCCACGGTGACCAGCGGTGCCCTGGACACGGTCCAGGCCTTCCAGAACCTCGCCCCGCAGGACCTTGCCCAGGGCCTGGCCCGGCTGGCGACCGCCCTTGAAGGTGTCCAAATGTCGCGGACGTATACCGCGACGAGCGGTGGGAAGGCCGGCACCGCCGCGGTGATAGCCAGCGGTGATGTGAGCGCCGCCTACACCGGAATCTCCGGAGGTGTTCCGGCCGCTGGCGAGTTCTTCCAGATCGGCGGCAGCGGCGGCCCCGTCCGCCAGATCGACAACGTGGGGGGCACCGGCCCGTACACGCTTACCTTCGGCTCGCCGGTGAACACCGGGTACCCCGCTGGCACCGCCCTCGACCAAGTCGACGTCAAGGGCGACGTCAACCTCCCGTTCATGAAGGGCACCCTCGCCGACGTCTTTCAGGCTGACGAGGCCATCGTCTCCTTCCTCGGTAAGCACGTGCAGCAGGTCTACACTTCGCTCCCCAGCCCGCGCCGAGGCACCGTTTCCGGTGCCAGCGGCTCGACTGCGACCTACGCCATCGTCACGGGCAGCGCGCCCCAGTCCGGCGACTACTACCAGATCGGCGCCGAGACGAAGAAGGTCACCGGCGTCACCGGAGCCAGCCCATACGCGCTTACCTTCGACTCGCCGTTCGGAACCGTTCCCGCCGATGGGACCTCCGCGGTCCAGGTGCAGGCCGGGGCGACCGTGCCCGACTTCTCCTCGCTCCAGCAAATGCTCGGCGAGCTGAAGGCGGCAGGCGGTCTACCCGGCGGCGCCACGTTCAGCATCGGCGCAGCCTCCTACGACGCCACGCACACCAAGCTCAGCATCTCCCTGGGGATCACGCGGGCCCAGTCCAGCCCGATCAGCCTCGACCCGTTCGTGGCGGCCGACTCCGGCACGGGTACCTACAGCGGTACTGACCCCGCCTCCGGGAACCCCGAGGTCACCGACAGCAGCAAGCACTGGCAGTCCAACGTCTACGCCGGGCGGCTGGTGAAGTCCGGCTCCGCGACCAACGTGGTGAAGTCCAACGATACGACGCACCTGGTCTTCGGCGGCGCGTGGAGCGGTGGAACCCCGGCCGACGGGGCGCCCTACCAGATCGGCGGTCAGGATCCCGAGACCGGCGCGGTGAGCCTGGCCGACGAACTCAACACCCTGGGCAACGGCAGTGGCATCCTCAACGCCAATGCCAACATCCCCGTCGCCACCGTCTCGCCCAGCTACGCCGTCTCGCTCGAGCTGGTGCTGGACCTCCAGGCGCCGCAGACCGGGTCGGGCTGCGTTGGGATGCTTTTCAACGGCGTGACCAACTCCGAGAGCTGCCCGTTCACCGCGACCAACCGTGACGGCAGCTCCACCATCGTCACCTCCCTCCCGACCCCAGCCGACCGGATCATGCTCCGCACCGCGGACGGCACCGGCAAGCCGCTGCCCCTGCTGAGCGCCGACGCGCCGATCCACACGGCCATCGACGTCAACGCCACCGTCGGCTTCCTGGGCCTGCATCTGTCCGGAACCCTCGATGAGTGCACTGCCTTTGCCGCCGACGGCACCTGCCCGGACCCGGCCAGCACCAGCGTGCACCTGCTCAGCATCGGGTTCGCCCCAGGCCTCGGCGACGCCCAGCATGACATCCCGCTCAGCGCGCTCTTCACCAAGCTCGCCAACGCCCCCGCCACCGTCGTCGCCACCACGGTCGCTGGCCAGGTACGAGCAACCATCACCCCGGACGTGCCTGGGATCTCCGGTTTCTTTGGGACCACCCCGCCGGAGTTCACGCTCGCGATGGGCGACATCACCGATCCCACGAGCGTCAGCTTCGATACCGGCAGCTTCGGCACCGCCCTTGCAAAGATCAAGGCGTTCAACTTCGACCCGAAGAACCCGAAGGCACTCTTCGGGGAGATCCTCCAGACCCTCAAGACGCTCAGCGCCACCCTCAAGACCGCCGGGTCGACCAGCAACCCGGCCATCCAGCAGGTGCTCGGCACCACGATCCCGCTCGTCGGGCTCAGGCTCGGCGACGTCTTTCGCGCCTCGGAGCAGGGCCAAGGGGCGGCCGTCAGCTACACCGCCACCGGCCTGACGGACACCGACGCCCACTTCACCGACGCGCTGCTGCTGCGCTCCGTGGTCGCCGGCACCTCCACCGGCGTCATCACCGCAACGACGCCCACCACCCTCACCGTCAAGTCGTGGACCGGCGGAGTGCCAAACGACGGGGCCCAGTACCAGGTCGAGAACGCCCTCGACTCCGCCATCGACCTCCTCACCGCTAATCCGGCCGACAGCCTGCAGTCCCTGGTGGCGCTGGTGAATCAGCGCCTCGGCACCCTCTCCGTGCCGATCACCTTCTCCGTCGACACTTCCGGCTCCTCCCCGGTGCTAGCGCTATCGATCGACTGGAAGCGCGACTTTCACTTCACCACCCCGATGTCGCTCGACCTCAACCTCGCCTCCGGCGACACCTCGATCGTCGGCACCCAGGCCAACGGACTCGTCGCCCTGCACGCCACGGCAGAGGCGAAGCTGAAACTCCTGCTAGGTCTGGACCCGGGCAGCGAGAGCGGGGCCACCAGCGCGGCCAGCCTCGAGGTCGACCCGACTGCGACATCCCTGAGCGCCAGCGTTGGCGCCGACGCCAGCGGCTACCTCAAGGCAAACCTCGGGCCACTCGCGATCTCGCTCGGGCAGCCGATCGCCAGCGGGGCTACCTACCCGGCCCAGGCGCACGTGACCTTCAGCGCCTCTCTCGAGAGCCCGGACACCTCTCCGGAGCCGATCGACACGTTCCTCACCAGCGTCGTCTCATCCGGCATCCAGTTCAACAAGGCGGCGACGCCTGTGAGCTGCGGCACCGGCGCCGAGTGGGCGAGCAAGCTCGCCCTCTGCGCCGCCTTCCCCGTCTATCTCAGCACCGACGGCGGCCAGAACTACACGCCGGTGAACAGCACGACGGCGTCCGACCCGCCGGACACGCTCCGCGTCGAGCTCCCACTGTCCGGGAGCTTGTCCAGCGAGTTCGCGCTCACCGACAGCAGCGGCAACGTCCTCGCCGTCGACCCCACCGACTCCACCTCACCGCTGCGGCTGCAGCTCCCGCCGACGCTGATGAAAGACGTCGCCAACTCGGTGTTGGACTTCAGCCAGCTGGGGCAGGGGCTGGACGGCTACTTCGGCTTCGCCGAGCAGGCCCTGAACCTGGCGAGCTTCGGAGGGAAGCTGCCACTGGTCGGGAGCGACCTGCAGCAGGGCGCCCAGTTCCTCGAGAACACCCAGAAGAGCGTCGATGCGACGCTCGGGCCGCTGGCGAAGGTCGGCAACGAGACCCAGCTGAAGGACTGGGTCAACACCGAGCTCGACAAGGCGCTCGCCCCGGTGCTGCCGGCCGGCAGCAGCGTCACCGCGGACTTCGTCTGCTCGGCGTTGCTCGCCACGCCGAGCAACGTCGCGGGTTCCCCCGCCACCAGCGGCTCCACCAGCTACCAGTACCGAGTCTCGGCCACGGACCCACAGGGCGAGACGCTCGCCAGCGCCGCGATCACCGTCGCCAGCAAGTTGCTGTCCAGCACCAACACGGTCACCGTCACCTGGGACACGGTCTCAGCGGCGAGCTACACCGTCTACCGATCGGAGGACGGCGGGAGCACGTGGGCGAGCTTCACCGTCGCGCAGGCCACGTCGCCGTCGTTCACCGACACCGGCGCCGCAGGCGCAACCGGCAAGCCAATCAGCAGCGGGAGCAACCCGCAGCTGGAGCCCTGCCCGATCACCGACACCACCGGGGTGACGCTCACCGCCGACATCGGCCAGGGCGTGGTCAGCTCGGATGCGGGTTGCACCGACAGCGGGGCCAACACCTGTCTCTCGGCGAGCGTGCCGCTGAGCATCGGCATCCCCGGGCTCTCGATCTCGGCGGCGACCGGCTCTGCCGGCACCCCCGATCCCACGCAGGAACTCGGGGTCAAGCTCGGCTGGCACATCCACCTCAAGATCGGCCTAGACAAGAAGCGCGGCTTCTTCGTCGAGACCCAGGACCAGGCCGCCCCGGAGATCGCGCTCGGCGTCGCCGTGTCGATGCCGAAGTCGATCCAGGCCAACATCTCCTTCCTCAAGGTCAATCTCTGCAGCTTCGACAACAGCCAGACCTACGGCACCACCGGTAGCTGCCCGTTCACCCCGCTCGTCCCCAACGGAGTCACCCGGACCCCCGGTAAACCGCTGCCGCTATTCGCCGGCGAGTTTGGGATCGACCTCCACACACCCGGCGCGCCGAACGCGTTCACGAGCACGATCACGCCCAACGACGCGGCGGCAAACGACATCACCCTCAAGGACCTCACCAACGTCGCCGACCTCAAGCAGCTGGTGACCGTTGGGCTCACCGCGAAGGTCCACATCGACTGGGACTTCCAGGCGGGGGCCGGGGCGGCGCTGCCGGGCGTGGGCGGGGAGTTCAAGCTCGACTGGGGCTGGGGGACCACGGTCGGCGGGAAACCCCAGCCGACCGTCGCGACCACCACGGGCCGCGACGCGACACCGCCAGTCGCCTCCGGGCAGAAGCCGGACATCGAGTTCGACAACGTCTATCTCACCGCCGGCGGGTTCCTCAGCGGCGTGCTCAAGCCAATCGTGACGGAAGTCCAGTCCTTCACCAGCCCGCTCAGGCCCGTAATCGACACCCTCTACGCCCCCATCCCGGTGCTGTCCGACCTGAGCCACCTCGCTGGCGGCGGCGACGTTACGCTGATTACCATCGCCGAGGCCTTCTCCACCCTCGCCGGCGGCCCGGATCTGACCATGGTCGATCGGATCCTGCAGGTCGTAAAAATGATCAACGCTATTCCGGCCGACGGCGGCGAC
>JAYTRE010000088.1:0-3702 GCA_043746395.1 Pseudonocardiales bacterium | reverse complement strand
CGCCTGATCGTCCGGGCGCACGATCAGCTCGGCACCCGAGAGCCCCTTGCCGACATAGTCATTGGCATCGCCGACGAGGCGCAGGGTGATGCCACGCGGGACGAACGCGCCGAACGACTGGCCAGCTGAGCCACGGAAGGTCACGTCGATGGTCCCCGGCGGCAGTCCCTCGGCACCGTAGCGCCGGGTGACCAGCGAGCCGAGCATGGTGCCGACCGTGCGGTTGACGTTGCGGACCGGCAACTCCAGCGACACCGCGGCACCGTCGAGCAAGGCGCCCTCGCACAGTTGCACGAGCGTGTTGTCCAGCGCGGCGTCGAGGCCGTGGTCCTGCTCTCGGGTCTTGGTGAGCGCCGAACCGTAGGGCGACTCCGGCACGGCGAGGATCGGGGTCAGGTCGAGGCCGTCGGCCTTCCAGTGCTCGATCGCGCTGCTGGTGTCGAGCAACTCGACGTGCCCAATTGCCTCCTGCAACGTGCGCAGGCCCAGCTCGGCGAGCAGCTCACGCACCTGCTGCGCGATGTAGGTGAAGAAGGTGATGACGAACTCCGGCGTGCCGGAAAAGCGCTCGCGCAGCACCGGGTTCTGCGTCGCCACGCCCACCGGGCAGGTGTCCAGGTGGCACACGCGCATCATCACGCAGCCGGAAACAATCAGTGGTGCCGTCGCGAAGCCGAACTCCTCGGCGCCGAGCAGAGCTGCCACCACGACGTCGCGGCCGGTCTTCATGGCGCCGTCGACCTGCACGGTGATGCGATCGCGCAGGCCGTTGAGCAGCAGCGTCTGCTGCGTCTCGGCCAGGCCCAGCTCCCAGGGCAGGCCGACGTGCTTGAGCGAGGTCAGTGGCGCCGCGCCCGTGCCACCGTCGTGCCCGGAGATGAGCACGACGTCGGCGTGCGCCTTGGCCACGCCGGCAGCCACCGTGCCGACGCCGGCCTCGGCAACGAGCTTGACGTGTACGCGCGCCTCGGCGTTGGCGTTCTTCAGATCATGGATCAGCTGGGCGAGATCCTCGATGGAGTAGACGTCATGGTGCGGCGGCGGGGAGATCAGCCCGACGCCCGGCGTCGAATGGCGGGTGCGCGCGATCCACGGGTACACCTTGTAACCGGGCAGCTGGCCACCCTCGCCCGGCTTCGCCCCCTGGGCAATCTTGATCTGGAGGTCGTCGGCGTTGACGAGGTAGTGGCTCGTCACGCCGAACCGGCCGGAGGCCACCTGCTTTACCGCCGACCGGCGCAGGTCACCGTTGGCGTCGGCGGTGAAGCGAACCGCGTCCTCGCCGCCCTCACCGCTGTTGGACTTTCCGCCCATGCGATTCATCGCGATCGCCAGGGTCTCGTGCGCCTCGGCCGAGATCGATCCGTAGGACATCGCGCCGGTCGCGAAGCGCCTGACGATCGCCTCGATCGGCTCCACCTCGTCGATCCCGATCGCCGGACGTAGCCCGCGACGGAAGGCGAACAGGCCCCGCAGCGTGCCGCCCTCGCGGTCGAGCTGCTCGACCTTGTCGCTGTACTCGCGGAACAGCTCGTAGCGACGCTGCCGCGTGGCGTGCTGCAGCAGGAAGACCGTCTCGGGGTTGAACAGGTGCAGCTCGCCCTCGCGGCGCCACTGGTACTCGCCACCGCCGACGAGGCGGCGGTGGGCGCGCGCCGTGGGCACGAGCGGGTAGGCGTCGGCGTGCCGGGCAGCTGCCTCGGCGGCAATAACGTCCAGCCCCACCCCGCCCAGGCGCGACGGGGTGCCGCCGAAATACTCGTCGACAAGTGGCTGGGCGAGACCGAATGCCTCGAAGACCTGCGCGCCGGTGTAGGAGGCGATCGTCGAGATGCCCATCTTGGACATCACCTTCAGCACACCCTTGCTCAGCGCCTTGACGTAGTTCCTCGTTGCCGCATCAGGGCTGAGCCCGGCGATCGCACCCTCGCGGACCATGTCGTCGATCGTCTCGAAGGCAAGGTAGGGGTTCACCGCGGCAGCGCCATACCCGATGAGCAGCGCGATGTGATGTACCTCGCGGGCCTCGCCGGTCTCGGCGACCAGGCCCACCTGGGTGCGCTGGCCGGTGCGCACCAGATGCTGGTGCACGGCGGAGGTGAGCAGCAGCGCGGGAATGGGCGCGTGGTCGACGTCGCAGTCGCGGTCGGAAAGGATCAGAACGCGCGCACCCTGCTCCACCGCCGCCGAGCACTCGCGGCGGACCCGCTCGAGCGCTCCGGCCAGAGCCTCGCCGCCGCCGTGCACGCGGAACCGGCCGTCGATGAGCTGACACTGGAAGCCGGGCAGGTCGCCGTCGGCGTTGACGTGCCAGATCTTGGCCAGCTCGTCGTTGTCGAGCACCGGTCCGGGTAGCACGATCTGCCGGCATGACGCCGGCCCCGGCTCGAGCAGGTTGCGCTCCGGTCCGATCGTGGCGGACAACGACGTCACCAGCTCCTCGCGGATCGCGTCCAGCGGCGGGTTGGTGACCTGCGCGAACAGCTCGCAGAAGTAGTCGAAGAGCAGCCGCGGGCGCTGTGACAGCGCGGCCAGCGGCGTGTCAGTGCCCATCGAGCCGAGTGGCTCGACACCGGCCGAAGCCATCGGCGCTATGAGCACGCGCAGCTCCTCCTCGGTGTAGCCGAAGATCTGCTGACGGCGGGTGACCGACTCGTGCGAAAATACGACGTGCTCGCGCGCCGGTAGCTGGTCGAGCTCGATGAGACCGGCGTGCAACCACTCGGCGTACGGGTGCTGGGCGGCCAGCTCGGCCTTGACCTCGGCGTCGGAAACGATCTCGCCCCGCGCCGTGTCGACGAGAAACATCCGGCCCGGCTGCAGGCGGCCCTTGGCCACGATCGTCGCCGGGTCCAGGTCCAGCACGCCGGACTCGCTGGCGAGCACGACGAGGTCGTCGGAGGTTCGCCACCAGCGGCCGGGGCGCAGCCCGTTGCGGTCCAGGACTGCCCCGATCAGGGTGCCGTCGGTGAAGTTGACGCAGGCCGGGCCGTCCCATGCTTCGAGCAGCGAGGCGTGGAATTCGTAGAAGGCGCGCCGCGCCGGGTCCATATCGGTGTTGTTCTCCCACGCCTCGGGGATCATCATCAGCACGGCGTGTGGCAGGCTCCGCCCGCCCAGGTGCAGCAGTTCGAGCACCTCGTCGAAGGTTGCCGAGTCGCTCGCGTCGGGCGTGCAGATCGGGAACAGCCGCGCCAGGTTTTCGCTGCCCGGCGCGCCCGCGCGAGCGAGCAGGTCCGATTCGAGCAATGCCTCGCGGGTGCGCATCCAGTTGCGGTTGCCCCGGATGGTGTTGATCTCGCCGTTGTGAGCGATGTAGCGGAACGGGTGGGCGAGCGGCCAGGACGGGAAGGTGTTGGTCGAGAACCGGCTGTGCACCAGCCCGATGGCGCTGGCGAAGCGCTCGTCAGCCAGGTCGGGAAAGAACGTCTCCAGCTGGTCGGTGGTGAGCATGCCCTTGTACACCAGGGTTCGGGCCGACAGCGAGGGGAAGTACAGCTCCAACTCGGCCTCGCGGGCCCGCCGCTCAGCCACTTTCCGGGTGGCGAAGGCAAGCCGGTCGAGAACCACTCCCGCCTCGCCGCCCACGCCGCGAAGGAACAGTTGCCGGAACGCTGGCATCACGCTGCGCGCCGTGGGACCCAGCGAGTCGGGGTTGGTCGGGACGTCGCGCCAGCCCAGTAGCTGCAGTCCCTCCTCGGT
>JAYTRE010000087.1:0-7168 GCA_043746395.1 Pseudonocardiales bacterium | reverse complement strand
CGGCGCGCGTGTCTCGCGCTGCTCGACGGGCTGGAAGCAGGGACCCCGGCCTACGGCGCTGCGTTCGAAACCGCCACCCAGACCATGCGAGCACGGCGCAACCAGCCCGGTGGTTACTGGATCGCCAAGGACGACCCGCGCGCCGCCGAGGAGGCCGTGACGGGTGCCGTCCCTCTCGCGGATCTCAGCCGCCTCGCCCTGCTCAGCAACGGTGCTGCCCGCGTCGTCGATCCCTACCGACTGGCGAGCTGGGCAGACCTGCTGAACCTGTGCCAGGACAGCGGCCCGGCGGAGGTCCTCCGGCGGCTACGGGAACACGAGGCGAAGGTCGGCTTCGGCGCCGGCACCTCGACGGCGGACCAAGACGACGCGACCGTCGCCTACTGCGTCTCGCTGCCGCCGCCCGACATGCCCTGAGCCCTCGTCACCAGTCGCAAGCGCGATACCTGATCCCTAGTGTGTATATTGTGTGGTGTGACTCGGTTGAACGTATACCTGCCGGACGACCTCGCGGAGCAGGCCAAGCAGGCTGGCTTGAACCTTTCGGCGGTCACTCAGGAAGCCGTGAGACGAAGCCTTGCCGCTCGATCGACCGATGCGTGGCTGGCTGCGCTTTCGCAGCCGGCACGGCCCGAACTGGTGCCCCATGATCGTGCCCTGGATGCCCTCGATGCCGCGAGGGACGAGGCGCCCACGCGTCATGGCTGAGGTTGTCCTCGACGCCTCCGCGCTTGTCGATCTCCTCCTGAACAACGAGCTGGGTAGTGTCCTTCGCCGGCGGCTTGCCGGACACGCCCTGCATGCACCCGCTCACATCGATGCCGAGGTTCTTTCGGCGTTGGGACGTTTGCACCGGGCCGGTGATCTCAGAGCCGACAGCGTCGAGTCCACGCTTCACCACCTGGCCGCAGCTCCGATCCAGCGCCACCCAGTCTCCGACCTTCTCCTCGGAACCTGGGTACGGCGCCACCAGATCCGGTTGGTCGACGCGTTGTACGTCGAGCTCGCCGTGTCGCTGAATGTTTCACTGGTTACCACCGATCGTCGGCTGCACGTCGCGCCCTGCGCAGACATCGTGGTCATCTGACGCTTGTGACCACCGCTGCGGAGGGGACCCGGGTTATGGGCGGCCGAGGGCGCGGTAGTGCCAGCCCGCCGCGCGCCACGTCACGGGGTCGAGCACGTTGCGGCCGTCGACGAGGTTGCGCTGCGCGACGAGTTCCCCCACCGCCGTCGGATCCATGGTCTTGAACTCGTCCCACTCGGTCAGCAGCAAGACGATGTCGGCACCGGTGACGGCCGCGGTCAGCGACTCCACATAGCTGAGCTCCGGGTGGACGCGCCGCGCGTTATCCATCGCGTGCGGGTCGTAGATCACCACGGCCCCGCCGCGCCGCCCGATCGCGGCGGCGACATCGAGGGCGGGCGAGTCGCGGATGTCGTCGGAGTTGGGCTTGAACGCCGCGCCCAGCACTGCGACCTGCATGCCACGGTAGGAACCGTCGAGAATGTCGAGTCCGAGCTCGACCGTGCGGGCCCGCCGGCGCAAGTTGATCTGGTCCACCTCGCGCAGGAAGGAGACCGCCTGGTCCACACCGAGCTCGCCCGCGCGGGCAATGAATGCGCGGATGTCCTTGGGCAGGCACCCGCCGCCGAAGCCGAGCCCGGCGGACAGGAATCGGTGACCGATGCGCGCATCGTGCCCGATCGCCTCGGCCAGCTTGGTGACGTCGGCCCCGGTCGTCTCGCAAATCTCCGCCATCGCGTTGATGAAAGAGATCTTGGTGGCGAGGAAGGAGTTCGCCGCGACCTTGACCAGCTCGGCAGTCGCGAAGTCGGTGACGATGACCGGGGTGCCGGCCGTGATCACCGGCTCGAACGCCGCGCGGATCGTCTGTTCGGCCCATTCGGAGTGCACGCCGAAGACGAGCCGATCCGGGCGCAGCGTGTCCGCTACGGCGAATCCCTCGCGCAGGAACTCGGGGTTCCACGCGAGCTCCACGTCCTTGTTCGGTGCGAGCTCCTGCAGCAGCGTCTCCAAGCGCGCCGCGGTCCCGGCGGGGACGGTCGACTTCCCGACGACGAGCACCTTGCGGGTCAGGTGCGGTGCCAGCGACGAGAACGCCGCGTCGACGTAGGTCAGGTCCGCGGCCAACTCGCCGGCGCGCTGCGGCGTGCCGACGCAGACGAAGTGGACGTCGGCGAACTCGGCGACCTCGGCAAAGGACGTGGTGAAGCGCAGGCGCCCGCTGTCGATGTGCTTGTTGAGCAACTCGGGCAGCCCGGGCTCGAAGAACGGCACCTCCCCGGCGCGCAGCCGGGCGATCTTGGGCGCGTCGACGTCGAGACCGATCACCTCGTAGCCGAGTTCGACCATGCAGACGGCGTGGGTCGCACCGAGGTAGCCGGTGCCGATGACCGAGAGCCGAGGCCTCGCGTTGCTCACAGCATTCCCCTGTCGCATGGGCGTCAAGACCCACAGAGGGTATCGGTGCCCGGCGCGGCGGGCGCCGCGCGTGCCTCCCCGGCGGTCTGGTAGGGATGAGGTATGGAGCGCACGCGGTGAGCGAACGAGACGAGACGCCTGATCGGGAGCCGCTGCGATCCCGAGCGGCGTGGACAGCCCTACAAGCCCACCATGCCCGTATCGAGGGCACCCACCTGCGCGAGCTGTTCGCGCTCGACCCCAGGCGCGGCGAGCGGATGGCCGTCGAGGCCGAGGGCATCTACCTCGACTACTCCAAGAACAGGGTGACCGATGAGACGCTGACGCTCCTGCTGCAGCTGGCGCAGGAGTCGGGGCTGCGCCAGCGGATCGACGCGATGTTTGCCGGCGAGAAGATCAATGTGACCGAAGGTAGGTCGGTGCTGCACGTCGCGCTGCGCGCCCCGAAGAACGAGCGCATCGTTCATGACGGCATCGACGTCGTCCCTGCGGTGCACGAGGTGTTGGGACGGATGGCCGAGTTCGCCGGCTCGGTGCGAGCCGGGCGCTGGGCGGGCCACACCGGCCGGCCGATCCGCAACATCGTCAACATCGGCATCGGCGGCTCGGACCTTGGCCCGGTCATGGCCTACGAGGCGCTGCGCCATTACAGCGCCCGCCAGCTGACGTTCCGCTTCGTCTCCAACGTCGACGGCACCGACTTCGCCGAGGCGACCCGTGACCTCGACCCCGCCGAGACGCTGTTCATCGTGTCGTCCAAGACCTTCACCACCCTCGAGACGATGACGAATGCCGCCACTGCCCGTGCCTGGCTGCTGGCAGCGCTCGGTGACAAGGCGGCGGTAGCCAAGCACTTCGTCGCCGTGTCCACGAACGCCGCGGCGGTCGAGGCATTCGGCATCGACGTGATGAACATGTTCGGCTTCTGGGATTGGGTCGGCGGCCGCTACTCGATGGACTCGGCGATCGGGTTGTCGACGATGATCGCGATCGGTCCGGATGCCTTCACCCAGCTACTGGCCGGGTTCCACGCGATGGACGAGCATTTCCGTACCGCCCCCTTCGCGGCGAACCTGCCCGTCCTGCTCGGCCTGCTCACCGTCTGGTACGGCGACTTCTTCGGCACCCAGACCCAGGCCGTGCTGCCGTATGACCAGTACCTGAAACGCTTCCCGGCCTACCTGCAGCAGTTGACGATGGAGTCCAACGGCAAGCACGTCACGCTCGACGGCGAGCAGGTCGACTACGCCACCGGCCCGGTGTACTGGGGCGAGCCGGGCACCAACGGGCAGCACAGTTTCTACCAGCTGATCCATCAGGGCACCGAGCTGATCCCGGCCGACTTCATCGGGTTCACCCACTCGCTCAACCCACTCGGCAACCACCACAACCTGCTCGTCGCCAATGTCTTCGCCCAAGCCGAGGCGCTCGCGTTCGGCAGGACCGCCGAGCAGGTGGCCGCCGATGGCACGCCCTCGTGGCTGGTGCCGCACCGGGTGTTCGAGGGCAACCGGCCGTCCAACGTCTTGCTGCTGGAGCGGCTCACCCCGCGGGCACTCGGCACGCTCGTCGCGCTCTACGAGCACAGTGTCTTCGTGCAGGGCACCGTGTGGAACATCAACTCCTTCGACCAGTGGGGCGTAGAGCTCGGCAAGGTGCTGGCCAAGCAGGTCGCCAGCGAGTTGTCGGCGCCCGATCCGGTGCTGGCGCACGACAGCTCCACCAACGCCCTCATCCGCCGGTACCGTGCGGCAGCGCCACTAGCCGGCGCCCGCGAATCGAGCAAGGAGTCCTGATGCAGCTCGGAATGATCGGCCTCGGCCGGATGGGCGCCAACATCGTGCGCCGGATCATGCGCGACGGGCACACCGCCGTCGCCTACGACGTCAGCGCGGAAACCGTCGCCGGCCTCGTGAAAGACGGCGCGGTCGGTGCCACCACGCTCGAGGAGTTCGTCGCCGCGCTGGACACGCCGCGCGTGGCGTGGGTGATGATCCCCGCCGGTATCACCGGCGAGGTGGTCAACAAGCTCGCCGACCTGATGGAGCCGGGAGACATCATCATCGACGGTGGCAACTCCAACTACCGCGAGGACGTAGACCGCGCTGCAGCCCTGCGGCCGAGGGGGATTCACTATGTCGACGTCGGCACCAGCGGTGGCGTGTGGGGCCTGGAGCGCGGCTACTGCCTGATGATCGGCGGCGAGGACGAGGTGGTCGCCCATCTCGACCCGCTGTTCGCCAGCATCGCGCCCGGCGTCGAGGCGGCACCGCGCACCCCGGGGCGCACCGGCCCCCCGGCACCCGACGAGCAGGGCTACTTGCACTGCGGCCCGAACGGGGCCGGGCACTTCGTGAAGATGGTCCACAACGGCATCGAGTACGGGATGATGGCCTCCTACGCCGAAGGACTCAACGTGCTGCGCCACGCCAATGCGGGCAAGCAGGGCCAGTCCCAGTCGGCAGAGGTGGCGCCCATCGAGCAGCCGCAGTACTACCAGTACGACCTCGACATCGGCAAGGTCACCGAGGTGTGGCGGCGCGGGTCGGTGGTCGCGTCGTGGCTGCTCGACCTCACCGCGGGCGCCCTGGCGGCCAACCCGTCGCTAGCGGGTATTGCCGGGCGCGTCTCCGACTCCGGCGAAGGCCGGTGGACGGTGAAGGCGGCCATCGACGAGGGTGTCCCGGTCCCGGTGCTGTCGGCATCGCTGTTCGCCCGTTTCAGCAGCCGCGGCGAGGCGGTCTACGCCGATCAGCTGCTGTCGGCGATGCGCCAGGCCTTCGGTGGCCACGTGGAGCTGCCCACCGGCGAGTGACGAGCCGGCCGGGTCGCGGGGTCAGGCTTGCCGCTCTATCCGGTCGCCGGCCCAGGCGGTGTGGAAGCTGCCGTCGCGGTCGACGCGCCGGTAGGTGTGCGCACCGAAGTCGTCGCGCAATGCCTGGATGAGCGCCGCCGGCAGCCGTTCGCGACGCAGGCCGTCGAAGTAGGCCAGTGACGACGAGAACGCCGGCAGGGGGACGCCGCCGGTCGTGGCCAGCGCCACCACCCGCCGCCAGCTCGCCACGCCGGCATTGACCGCATCGGCGAAGTAGGGGGCGACGAGCAGGCTCACCAGCGCGGGGTCGGCCTGGTAGGCCTCCCGGATCCGGTCCAGGAAACGTGCCCGGATGATGCAGCCACCCCGCCAGATCATCGCCATCGCCGAACGGTCGACGGCCCAGCCGTACTCGGCGCTGCCGGCCTCGATGTGGTCGAAGCCCTGGGCGTAGGCCACCACCTTGGAGGCATACAGCGCGCGCCGCACGTCTTCGACGAACCCGTCGCGATCGGCGACGTTCAGCGCCGTGCCCTCGGCGCCGAAGGCCCGGCGTGCGGCGGCCCGTTGCTCGGCGTGCCCGGACAGCGACCGGGCGAAGGTGGCCTCGGCGATGCCGGTGATCGGGACGCCGAGATCGAGCGCGCTCTGCACCGTCCAGCGTCCGGTGCCCTTCTGCTCGGCCTGGTCCACAACGATGTCGACGAAGGGGCGCCCAGTGCTGGCATCGGCATGGGACAGGACGTCGGCGGTGATCTCGATTAGGTAGGACTCGAGATCGCCTTCGTTCCAGGTGCAAAAGATCTCGCCGAGCTGCGCCGGCGAGGCGTCCAGTCCGGTGCGCAGCAGGTCGTAGGCCTCGGCGATCAGCTGCATGTCGGCGTACTCGATGCCGTTGTGCACCATCTTGACGAAGTGCCCGGCACCGTCGGGGCCGACGTGCACGCAGCACGGCGTGCCGTCCACCTGCGCGGCGATCGATTCCAAGATCGGGCCGAGCTTCGCGTAGGACTGCGCCGAGCCGCCGGGCATGATGCTCGGCCCGGTCAGCGCCCCCTCCTCGCCGCCCGACACGCCGCAGCCGACAAAGTGGATGCGGCGCTGCTTGAGTTGGGCCTCCCGACGGCGGGTGTCGGCAAAGTGCGCATTGCCGCAGTCGATGACGATGTCGTCTGCGTCGAGCAGCGGTACCAGCTCGTCGATCACCGCGTCAGTCGGCCCGCCGGCCTTGACCATGACGATGACCGCCCTCGGCCGGGACAGGCTGGCGACGAAGTCGGGCAGCGATTCGCTCGCGATGAACGCGCCTTCCCCGCCATGGCGTTCGATCAGCTCCCGAGTGCGCTCGGGCGAGCGGTTGTGCAGCGCGACGACGTGGCCGTGCCGGGCCAGGTTGCGAGCCAAATTGCGGCCCATCACGGCCAGCCCCGTCACCCCGATCTGTGCCGTGCCGTCGCTCATCGGATCCCTCTGCTCATCGCGGACTCCCTGGTTGCCGGCCTACGGCCACCGTAACGTCCGGGTCACGGCGAAGGGGCGCCCGTCGCAATGACGGACGCCCCTTTCCCCAAGTGGTGCGGCTGGCGCTACCCCTGCGAGCGCCGCCGGCCCGTTGCCATTGCGATGCAGCCCACCCCGAGCAGCAGCAGCGCTGCCCCCACGAGCAGCAGTTCACGCACCGGCGCGCCGGTCGAGGCGAGCCCTGCGACCGGCGTGAGCGTCGTGGGCTGCTGACGGGCACTGACCGCTACCACCTGGTGCGGCGGCCGCGTCACGGTCACGCCCTCAATTCCCGAACACGTGGGTGGGGCCGTGAAGGTGTGCGTCCAGCTGGCGTCGCCGGTGAGGGTGTAGCCGGGCTGGGGCTGTGTGGTGATGGTGGTCGTGGTGGCGTCGGTGGCGGTGTG
>JAYTRE010000086.1:0-4788 GCA_043746395.1 Pseudonocardiales bacterium | reverse complement strand
GAGTACCTGGCCCACGTCGAGGGCAAGGCGTGCCCCTACCCGGGCGCACGCGTGCTGTCAGGAGCGCACTAGATGAGTGCCCGGCGACACGTGCGGAGTGAGCGATGACGACGGTGCCCGACGCCCCGGACAAGCCGGACCTGGTCACCGTCACGATCGACGGTCTCGAGATCTCCGTGCCGAGCGGCACCCTGCTCATTCGCGCGGCCGAGCAGCTCGGCATCCAGATCCCGCGCTTCTGCGACCATCCCCTGCTCGCGCCCGCCGGCGCCTGCCGCCAGTGCCTCGTCGAGGTCACCGATCTGGGCAACGGACGCGGCATGCCCAAGCCCGCCGCGTCCTGCGCCACGACCGTCATGCCCGGCATGGTCATCAAGACCCAGCTCACGTCGGTCGTCGCCGACAAGGCGCAGCAGGGCATCATGGAGTTGCTGCTCATCAACCATCCGCTCGACTGCCCGGTCTGCGACAAGGCGGCGAGTGCCCGCTGCAGAACCAGGCGATGAGCAACGGGCGCGCGGATTCCCGCTTCCACGAGCGCAAACGGACCTTTCCCAAGCCGATCGCGATCAGCTCCAACGTGCTGCTGGACCGCGAGCGCTGCGTGCTGTGCCAGCGCTGCACCCGCTTCTCCGACCAGATCGCTGGTGACCCGTTCATCGAGCTGCTCGAACGGGGCTCGCAGCAGCAGGTCGGCACGTCTGACGAGGTCGGATTCCAGTCCTACTTCTCCGGCAACACCGTGCAGATCTGTCCGGTGGGCGCCCTCACCGGCGCGTCCTACCGGTTCCGGGCCCGGCCCTTCGACCTGCTGTCCACCGAGTCGGTCTGCGAGCACTGCGCGTCGGGGTGCGCCCAGCGCACCGACTGGCGCCGCGGCACGGTGACCCGGCGCCTGGCCGGCGAGGACGAGCAGGTCAACGAGGAGTGGAACTGCGACAAAGGGCGCTGGGCCTTCCGCTACGCCACCCAGGTCGACCGGCTGCTTACCCCGATGATCCGCGACGAGGCCGGCGTGCTCGTCGAGGCGAGCTGGCCCGAGGCGCTCGAGCGGGCCGCTGCCGGGCTGCGGGAAGCCGTCGATCGTGGCGGTGTCGGGGTGCTGCCCGGTGGCCGGCTGACCGAAGAGGACGCCTACGCCTACGCCAAGTTCGCCCGGCTCGCGCTGGGCACCAATGACATCGACTTCCGGGCCCGGCCGGTCAGCGACGAGGAGCTCACCTTCCTCGCCTCGCAGGTCGCGGGCCGCACGCCCGAGCACGTCTCCTACGCGACGCTGGAGCAGGCGCCGGCCGTGCTGCTCGTCGGCTTCGAGCCCGAGGAGGAGTCGCCGATCGTCTTCCTCCGACTGCGCAAGGCCACCCGCCTGGGCCGCACCAGGGTGTGGTCGGTGGCGCCGTTTGCCAGCCCAGGACTGCGCAAGCTGGACGCCACGCTGCTAGCGACGTTGCCCGGCGCCGAGGCGACGGCGGTAAGCGGCCTGGCCGCCGAGGTCGTCGAGGCGCTCGCGCAGGACGGGGCCGTGATCCTCGTCGGCGAGCGGCTGGCCACCTCCGCCGGAGCGCTCAGCGCCGCTGCCGCCCTCGCCGCCCGGACCGCCGCGCGGCTGGTGTGGGTGCCGCGCCGAGCGGGCGAGCGCGGGGCCATCGACGCCGGCGCGCTGCCCACGCTGTTGCCGGGCGGCCGGCTCGTCAGCGACGACGCCGCACGCGTTGAGGTCGAGCGGGTGTGGGCTGGCAGCGTCCCCACCGCCCCCGGCCGCGATGTCAACGGGATCCTCGCCGCGGCCGCTGCGGGATCGCTGGCCGCACTTGTCGTCGGCGCAGTCGAACCGGACGATCTCGCCGACCCGTCCCGGGCGGTCGAGGCGCTGTCCCAGGTCGGCTTCATCGTCAGCCTGGAGGTGCGGGCGAGCGCGGTCACCGCCCGCGCCGACGTGGTCCTGCCCGTGGCGCCCGCCGCGGAGAAGGCCGGGCGCTACGTCACCTGGGAGGGCCGGCGCCGACCGTTCGACCAAACCATCACCGGTACCGGCGCGCTGTCCGACGGGCGAGTGCTGCATGCGCTCGCCGAGGAGCTCGACGTGGCGCTCGGGCTGCCCACTGTCGCTGCGGCGCGTGCCGAACTGATCCGGCTGGGTACCGGCACGAGCCGCCCGGAGCCGCCCGCCGTGGCGGCCCCCGCGACCGCACCGGCGCCAGCCGGACGCGCGCTGCTGGCCACCTGGCACGAGCTGATCGACGCGGGCCGGCTGCAGGACGGCGACGAGAACCTCGCCGGCACCGCCAAGGTGGCGCGAGCGCTGGTGAGTGCGGGCACGGCTGCGGAGATCGGGCTCACTGACGGCGGTCACGTCCGCATCGGAACCGACCACGGCACGCTCGTGGTACCGGTGACGATCGCGGACCTGCCGGACCGCGTGGTCTGGGTGCCAACGAATGCGCGGGGCTGCGCCGTGCGGGCTAGCCTCGGGGCCGTCTCTGGTGACCTCGTCACCCTGAACGTGTCGACAGGAGGCGCATCGTGAGCGTGCTGGCCTCGCAGAACCTGCCCGGCTTCGGTGACCAACCGATCTGGATCGTGCTGATCAAGGTCGTCGGTGTCTTCGCGTTCCTCGTCGTCATGACGCTGTTCTCGATCGTCTTCGAACGCAAGGTCGTCGGCCGGATGCAGAACCGCATCGGCCCCAACCGGGTCGGGCCGTGGGGCACTCTGCAGTCGCTAGCTGACGGGCTCAAGCTCGCCTTCAAGGAAGAGATCATTCCGGTCCTCGCGGACAAGCCGATCTACTTCCTGGCCCCCATCCTGTCGGCGACACCCGCGTTCGTCGCGTTCTCGGTGATCCCGTTCGGCCCGACCGTCAGCCTGTTCGGGCACCACACGCCGCTGCAGCTCACCGACCTGCCCGTCGGCGTGCTGGTCGTGTTCGCCTGCTCTTCGCTGGGTGTCTACGGCATCGTGCTGTCCGGCTGGGCCTCCGGCTCCACCTACCCGCTGCTCGGCGGGCTGCGGTCGGCCGCGCAAATGATCTCCTACGAGGTCGCGATGGGGCTGAGCCTGGTCGCCGTATTCGTCTTTGCCGGCACCATGTCCACATCCGGGATCGTCGCCGCACAGGTGCACACCTGGAACGTCATCCCGCTGTTCGTCTCATTCTGCAGCTACGCGATCGCTGTCGTCGGTGAGACCAACCGCGCGCCGTTCGACTTGGCCGAAGCGGAGTCCGAACTGGTCGGCGGCTTCCACACCGAGTACTCGTCGTTCAAGTTCGCGATGTTCTTCCTGGCCGAGTACATCAACATGGTCACCGTGTCGGCGCTGGCCACGACCCTCTTCCTCGGCGGCTGGCACGCACCATGGGGTGTCGTGAAGATCTGGCACGGGGCCAACTCCGGTTGGGCACCGCTGATCTGGTTCGTCATCAAGATCGTCGCAATCATCTTTGTGTTCATCTGGCTGCGCGGCACGCTGCCCCGGGTGCGCTACGACCAGTTCATGCACCTCGGCTGGAAGGTCTTGATCCCGGTCAACATGGTGTGGATCCTGGCCGTGACGTCGATCCACGTGCTCCGCGACCGCGGCTGGCCGGCGTGGAAGGCCACCGCGCTGCCGCTGGCACTGGTGCTGCTGCTGGTGGTGGTCCCTGCGCTCATGGCGTGGGAGGGCGCTGCGGCTCGTCGCGCCGCAGCCCGCGCCGACGAGGAGGACGCCGACGCCCTGCTCGAGCCGCTGTTCCCGATCCCGCCGATGGATCTCGTCGTGCCGACGCCGCCGAACCGGCTCGTCTCCGCGGCCGTCCGCGGTGCGCCGCCCGAACTCCCTAAGGGGGAAAGGCCATGACTGAGCAGCTGGGCGCCGAACCGACAACAAGCCTTACCGGCTTCGCCAAGGGCTTCGGACTCACCTTCGCGACGATGTTCAAGAAGGTCTACACGCAGCAGTACCCCTTCGACGTCTACCCGACGGCGCCGCGCTACCACGGCCGGCACGTGCTCAACAGGCATCCCGACGGGCTGGAGAAGTGCGTCGGTTGCGAGCTCTGCGCCTGGGCGTGCCCAGCGGATGCCATCTACGTCGAGGGTGGTGACAACACCGACGAGCAGCGCTACTCGCCGGGCGAGCGCTACGGCAAGGTCTATCAAATCAACTACTTGCGCTGCATCTTCTGCGGCCTGTGCATCGAGGCATGCCCGACCCGGTCGCTGACGATGAGCAACGAGTACGAGCTGGCGCTCGACAACCGGCAGGAGTTGATCTACACCAAGGAGCAGTTGATGGCCCCGCTGCTGCCGGGCATGGAGGCGCCCCCGCACCCGATGCGTCTCGGTGACGACGAGAAGGACTATTACACTGTGGCCTCGCAGGATCCGCTGCAGCACGGGGAACCGCAGAGCACCGCCAACGTCGCGGGACGCCCCATCACCGGCACGGCCATCGAGGTCGGGCGGCATCACGGATGAGCAACCTCGTGCTCGCCGCAGGAGAGTTGACCAGCGGTCAGGTGCCCCTCGGGGAGGCGGTCGCGTTCTGGATCCTCGGGCCGATCGCGCTGGCCGGAGCGATCGGGATGGTGTTGCTGCGCAACGCCATCCACTCGGCGCTGTCGCTGGTGGCCACGATGATGTCGCTCGGCACGTTCTACGTGATCGAGCAGGGACCGTTCCTCGGCCTGGTGCAGATCATCGTCTACACGGGCGCGATCATGATCTTGTTCCTCTTCGTGCTGATGCTGGTGGGGCGCGACTCGACGGATTCCATCGTGGAGACCCTGCGCGGTCAGCGCCTGGC
>JAYTRE010000085.1:0-4421 GCA_043746395.1 Pseudonocardiales bacterium | reverse complement strand
GCGGTTGCCACGTTTCCAATCGTGCGACCAAGGATCCTGCACCGGGCAGAATCCCGTCCTGTCCGAGCGAAGGCGTTCTTCCTGTCGGTGCGGTTCTGTCGGCTGATAGTGCGAAGATCATGGTCGTGTCGGTCGCTGTACGGGAGAGTTCGGCACCGTCGTCGCCGAACGAGCGGTGGCCGCCGGTTGTCGCATCAGCTCCAAGCGCTGGGTTCTTGTCGACGGACACTGGCGGGCGTGGTCGCCGGGACCAGCGGCAAGATCGCTAATGCCGGGCGTGACTCTGCTCGCCGATCTCGTCTGATGTCGGTGGACCGGTAGAGGACATTGGCGTATCGTTGCATATGAGTTGCACATGACTGGAGTGGTTCTATGAGCGCAAAGACCGTCGGATTCGCGATAGCAGATCAGGATCGACCCCAGCTCGATCGTCTGGTCGAGCGGTTCGGCCACGGTAACCGTTCTGAATTTCTCCGCGCGGCAATGAAGGTGATGGCTGTCGAGGACAGAGCCGCTCGACTACGGGACGTACAAGCCCGTGCCGGACAGGCGATCGGCCGGGTCGTGGACGCCGCCGAGGTCAACGACTTGGTCGCTCGGGTGCTCGCACAGCATCGCGCAGTCTGATCCCCGACGTCGGATGGCATCGGTCCCTGTTGTCCTCGACGTGAATGTTCTCGTTCAGGCAGTCGTTTCCGGGCAATCACAATTCCTCACCTGGCCGACCTTGCCACCGTCCACCGTGAACCCGGCGGCCGATTGTGTCGGCGTCATGAACGATGCGCGTGAGTTCGCCCTGTGGCTCTCGCCGCACATCCTGGCGAACACCGCTCGGGTGCTCGCCGAACTCGGTCTTCCGGGGGACGCGACTCAGGAATACGTGAGTGTGCTGGTCGAGATAGCCGAAGACTCGGGCGGGGGGGTACTCGAACCGGCCCGTACCGTGCATGACTGCCCGGACTTCGAGGACAACCTGATCCTGGATCTTGCAGCAGAGGTGGGCGCGGTCATGATCGTCTCCGATGACACCGACCTGACTGCGATGTCGCCATGGCGCGCGACGCCCATTCTGCGCCCTCACGAGTTCGCAAGCCGGGTGGATGCAACCCGGCGAGCCAAGAGGCGCCCGAGATGACGAGCGCAGGCCGTCAGTCCCGGTAGGCGAATTTGTTGGAGCTCGACGGGTCTACTACTCGGCCGGAACGGGCGAGCCTGCACCTTGATCGCGGGCCGGCCACCGCTACCTCATGATCACCGCAGCGGCCAGTTCTCGAGCCGCCAGGCGGCATCCCAGAACATCCACTCGTAGCGGGCGGTGGTCGCGAAGTGCCGACGCGCCCGCATTTCGTCGTCGGCGCCAAGGCGAGCACCGACGCGGTCGGTCAGCGCCAGGACCTCAGCCACGACCTCGGCAAAGTCCGCGCCAGCGTAAGTGTCGATCCAGGCGCGGTAGCGGGGGTCAGGCGAGCCCCGCTCCACTAGCGCCGCCCCGACCCGGGCATAGATCCAGTAGCAGGGCAACACTGCGGCCAAGCCCTCGGCAAAGCTGCCTCCGTACGCTGTGGCCAGCAGGAAGCTGGTGTAGCCGAGCGTGGTCGCTGACACCGGGATGCGGTCGAGGTCTGCGCTGGCCAAACCCAGGCGCGGCAGTAGCGCCTCGTGCAACGCGAGCTCTACCTCGACAGTGCCTGCCGCATGGCGTGTGAACATCCCGGTGTCGGCATGGGTGGGGGCCTTGGCGCCCACCACGGCCAGCGCGCGGGCGTAGGCGCGCAGGTAGTGCGCGTCCTGGGCTAGGTAGTAGCTGAACCGGTCGGGTGGCAGCTCGCCGCTACTGAGTCCACGGAGGAAGGGATGATCCAGGATCGCGTCGTAGATCGGCACGTTGTCCGCCCACAGGCGCTCACTCCAGCTGTCCGGCATCGGTTGATCATCGCAAAATTGCTCAGGGACGCCTACCATCCCTCGGTCGCTGGCCGTGATCAGGTGAAGTCGTAGGACGATGGCGACATGAAGTTGAAGCTTGACCTGCATGACATCTACAACCGGGGCGGCGACATCGACCGCGCACTGCGGGCGGTCATCGACGAGGCGGTGACCAAGAAGGCACCGCTGGTCGAGATCATTCCTGGCAAGGGCTCGGGCGCGCTGAAGAAGCACGTGCTGCGCTTTCTGGATCAAAAGGAGATCAAGGCTCTGTACCACCGCGTGGAGAAGGACTCGAACAACTTCGGACGTGTCTTTGTGCACTTTCGCTGGAAGTAGGGGCAGCGCGGGATCGGAGTGCGCAAAACTTGGCCCATGCGACCACCGGTGATCGTTCGTCGGGTTGCTGTCGCCACTACACCACTCGTGTTCGTCTTGCTGTGGAGTACCGGGTTCATTGGGGCGAAATACGGACTGCCCTACGCCCCGCCGTTCACGTTCTTGGCTGTTCGCCTCGCGCTGGCCGCCGCCCTGCTCGCGGGCCTGACGGCATTGACCCGGTCTCGACTTCCCGCCTCGACAGTCCAGTATCGCCGCGCCGCGCTCGTCGGGCTGCTGCTTCATGCCGGCTACCTGGGCGGCGTCTTCTTTGCCATCGCCGACGGCCTGCCCCCGAGCGTGGCAGCGGTCGTGGTGAGCCTGCAGCCAGTGCTGACCGCTGCCCTGGCCACCCAGCTACTCGGGGAGCAGCTGGTCGGGGCACAGTGGCTCGGACTAGGGCTCGGGATCGGGGGAGTGGCGGTCGTGTTGGCCCCCGGGCTGGCGGCGGCAAAGGGCGCGGGGTCCTTTCCGCCCGCCGCGCTCGGCGCCTGCTTTGTGGCACTGCTCGCAGGCACTGCCGGCACCCTGTACCAGAAGCGGCACGGAGGCGAGATCCCGCTGCTGTCAGGGACCGCGGTCCAGTACGCCGCCGCTGCGCTGGTGCTGCTCCTTGCGGCCGCGGCCACCGAGCGCATGACGATTGTCTGGACGGCTACGTTCATTGCCGCGTTGGCGTGGCTGGTCCTGGCGCTGTCACTCGGCGCGATCCTGCTGCTGCTGCTCATGCTGCGTCGCGGGAGTGCGGCAAGTGTCTCCAGCCTGTTCTACCTCGTTCCGCCCGCCACGGCGGTCGAGGCCTACCTGCTGTTCGGTGAGCGGCTGCCCGGCCTATCGCTAGCCGGCGTCGCGCTGACGGCAGTCGGAGTTGCCCTCGTCATGCGCCCACCCACGCGCACGACCGCACCCGGCTGAGCGGCGGCGCCGTCGCGGCGCGGCAGCAGCCATAATTGCCGTCATGGTCCGGGTTGCCCGCAGGGTGAAGGGATGACAGATGAGCGAGCGTGAGCGGCCGGCGGGGCGCAATCCCGCAGCCACCGGACCGGCGAAGGGCAACCGAACCACGCCGGTAGCCAAGCGCAAGCCCGGCAAGTCGATCGTGAACCAGAGGCAGACCCCGTGGGGGCTCATTGCAGCGGTCGCCATCGTGGCGTTGTTCGCGGTCGGCGTCATCGCGGTCGTGGTGCAACGTAGCCACAAGAGCTCGGCGGCCGGGTCTGGGCAGATCATTCCCGCGACGCCAACCGGGGCCATCACCGTGCAACAGCAGCCCAAACAGGTCGCCAACGCGACCGGGGTCCCCGGCGTGCTGGCCTGGGACACCAACGGCTGGCCCGGCAACGGCGCTACCCATCCCGGTGCGCTCGAGCACCAGCACGTCACTGGCCCCGTAACGTACGCAGAAATCCCGCCGGTCGGCGGTCCGCACAATGCGACCTGGATGAACGCCGGCGTCTACACCGCGCCGATACCCAGCGAGCGAGCGGTCCACAACCTCGAGCACGGCGCCATCTGGATCACCTATAACCCGAACCTGAAGCAGTCGGAGGTCGCGGCACTGGCCGCCTTCGTCGGCAAGCAGAGCATGATCGCGGAGTCCCAACAGGCTGCCGGCGTCGCGAACCAAGCCAACCGCTACGTCGATCTCAGCCCGTGGGCCGCCGACACGCTGCCCAGCCCCATCGTGCTCAGCGCGTGGGGATACCAGCTGCGGGTCTCGACCCCGACCGATCCGCGAATGCAGCAGTTCGTCAACACGTTCCGCAACAGCCCGAAATACAGTCCCGAATTCGGTTCCGCAGTGGACGGAGTACCGGTGCAGACGGGTGGCCGCCCGGCGGAATACGGCAGCCGGCAGCCAAACCCAGCGGGCGCCGCGTAACCGAGAGCCAGGCGGGCACAGCGCCGGCTCGGTGTCGGCGCTGCCGAGCCGTGCTGCGGGTCCGGCACCGCGCGCAGTCGGTGAAGCGGGCTTGGCCCATTGAACGCTGGCACCGTGGCCGTCGTAGAGGGCTAGGACAGGGCGGAGCGACGGTGCAGGCCGAGGAGCAGTTGATGCGGGCGCTGTACGCGCAGCATGCTGATGTGCTGCTCGGGTTCGTGCTTCGCTACACGCC
>JAYTRE010000084.1:0-2770 GCA_043746395.1 Pseudonocardiales bacterium | reverse complement strand
GTCCCACGATGGCTGCCGCGAAAGGGCAGCCCAGGACATTGCGGTCAGGGTCGCCGATCGGGCGAGCACCACCAGCTCACGCGAACACAGGACACGTCGCTGATCATGTACGACCCCGCGTCGCGCCCGCAACCTGGATGCCCGCGCACCGCGAACAACCCTCAGCCCGGTGACGCATGGCTACTGCCGCTCGCCGGTGTCTTCTCGGGTCGACGCAGCGAGCGTTGTTAGTGCGTGGACGAATGCGGTGCGGTGTGGTGCGCTGAGTGTGTTGAGCAGGTCGGTTTCCATGGCGCGGATGTCGCGGCGGCAGTCGGCAAGCAGGGTTCTGCCTGCGTCGGTGAGGGTGACGATGCGGTTGCGGCGGTCGTCGGGGTCCGGTGTGCGGTGCAGCAGTCCGCGGGTTTCCAGGCGGTCGAGATACCATCTGCGCTGAAAGACGATAGGCGTATGCCTACTGTTGGCGGGCTCAGGCCGCAGCACCGCAGAGCACTGACGCGGGCCGGCGAGATCATCGCCCACGTGCAAGCGGGCGACCTGGCGCGGTCGACGCCGTGCGCTGGCTGGGACCTGCAGGCGCTGCTGAGCCACATGATCGGGCAGAACGATGGGTTCGCCGCCGCGGTCACCACCGGTGACGCACCCCGCTCGGCCTACACCCACCCGGCGGTCACCGTCAGCGACCTGGCCCCGGAATGGCACCGGTCCGCAGGTCGGGTGCTGGCCGCGTACGCACACGCCCACGCCGACGACGAGGTGCTGTTGATCGAAATCAACCCAGACAGCACCGTCCCGGTCGCCGCTGCGAGAGGCATGCATCTGCTCGACACGGTGATCCACACCTGGGATGTCGCGAGCAGCCTGGACAGCTCCTACCGGCCCGATGACGAACTCCTCGCCATCGTGGCCGCCGGCGCGAAACGCGTTCCGGCAGGTGCCTCCCGAGTCAAACCCGGGGCCGCGTTCGCCCCAGCAGTCACCACCCATCGGTCCGACCCATGGCTCGAGACCCTCGCACTGCTCGGACGTGAGACGCCTCCTGATCAGTAGGTGTTGCGACCACCGCGAGAATCCAAGGAACCGCATACAAGAAGCTGATCAACGCTCGGACGCCTGCGTGTGCGCCGAGGACCATCGCCGCAACCCGTGCGCCCAACGGGACGGTCGGTTGGCTGGGCGTAACCATTAATAGGAAACCATTTGGTTTGCTATTGTGAGGCGTGGAATCGGTATTCAAGGCGCTCGCGGACCCGACGCGGCGTGAACTGCTCGACGAGCTGTTCCGACACGACGGGCAGACGTTGGGCGCGCTGGCGGGCCGGTTCGCCATGACGCGGCCGGCGGTGGCCAAGCATCTGCGGCTGCTGGAAGACGCCGGCGTGGTCACGGTCCACCGGCGGGGCCGGGAGAAGTTGCACTACCTGAACCCGGTCCCGATCCGGCTCGTCCACGACCGGTGGGTGAGCAAGTACACCGAGGCATGGGCGGCCGGCCTCGTGGATCTCAAAAATGATCTGGAGGCAAGCATGGAGAAGGTATTCGAGATCTACATACGCACTACCCCGGAACGGCTGTGGCAGGCGATCACCGAGCCCGAGGTCCGGGCGCGCTACCAGTTCGGCGCGAGGATCGAGTCCGAGTGGACATCCGGGTCGCGCTACCAGGTGACGCACGACAGTGCGAATGGCTCGCTCATCGAGGGCGAGAACCTTGAGATCGACCCACCGCGCCGGCTGGTGCAGTCCTACCACGCGGTGTGGGGCCACGACGTCGCAGCCGAAGGCACCAGTCGCGTCACCTGGGACATCGAGCCGGTCGGCGACTCGTGCCGACTCACCGTCACCCACGACCAACTGCGCACCGGCGCCGACGAGCACCTCTACGGCGGCTGGCCGATGATCCTGTCCGGGCTCAAGACCTGGCTCGAGACCGGCCAAGAACTCACCACCCCCGGCTCACTCAGCTACGGAGGACCGCAATGAGCACCCTGGACAAGAGATTCACCGCCGTGCTGCAACGCAGCCCGAAAAAGGGCGGCTGGACCTACGTCGTCATGCCCGGCTCGGCCAAGTACTTCGGCACCCCCGGCCTCGTGCGCATCCGCGACAACATCGACGGCCACCCGTTCCGCGGCTCGTTCATGGCCCTCGGAGACGGCACCCACAAGCTCGCCGACCCGGCCGAAGCACGCACCCAGATCGGCAAGCAGGCCGGCGACGTCGTCACCGTCCACCTCGACGAGCACATCCCACCCACCCCGCGTAGGAGCACCCGATGAGCGCCACCCAGGCCCACATCACCGGCATCCGCACCGTCAGCATCCCGGTCGACGACCAGGACGCCGCGCTTGGCTTCTACGTCGACACGCTCGGCTTCACCACGCTGCGCGACAACCCGACACCCAACGGCGGCCGCTGGATCGAACTCGCCCCCGGCAACGACAACGTGATCGTCACCCTCGAACCCGCCGCACCCGACATGGCCCGCGGCGCGATCGGAATCCGATTCACCACCGACGATGCCGAAGCCGCACACGCCGAGCTTCAGTCCGCCGGAGTCGACACCGACGACATCCTCCGCTGGCCGGGCGTGCCAGCAATGTTCGCCTTCCGTGACCCCGACGGCAACGCCTTCTCCATCACCGAGACCGCCTGACCTTGCACCGTAGCGGGATCCCTGCGGGCAGCCGTGCGAGCGCCCGGTCACGGAGCGACCAACGAGACGAGCATGATCATCGGGAGTCTGCCAGCGGCGGGGGCCCCGCGGTGCC
>JAYTRE010000083.1:0-3974 GCA_043746395.1 Pseudonocardiales bacterium | reverse complement strand
GCACCCTCCGCGGCGAAGCGCCGGGCCAGCGCGGCCCCGATGCCGCTTGCCCCGCCGGTGACGACGACGACCTTGCCGGCGAGCTGCATCAGCGCACCGGTCCGAGCCTGCGCACGACCTCGCGCAACGATGGCGCGTCGGTAACGTCCGGGGTGGGCAGCAGGGCGATGACCGGCGTCTTCACCCCGGCGCTCGCATAGGCCGCGACCTGCTCGCGGCAGGACTCCGGCGAACCGTGCACGACGAGTGCGTCGACGACCTCGTCCGGGATCGCCGCAGCCGCACCGGTCCGATCCCCCGCTGCCCACGCCTCGTGCATCGGGCGCAGCAGTTCGCCGCGGCCGAGCCAGTCGTGGAAGGCGGCGTAGGCCGGCACGGTGAGGTAGGTCGAGATGAGCAGCCGCCCCATCCCCCGCGCGTATTCGCTGTCCTCCGACGGGCACACGAAGATGCGCGCCACCACGTCCGCCGCCGCGTTGTCCATCGCCTCCAGACATTGCTCGACGTCGGTGGCGGCCAGCCAGTTGAGGATCGCGCCGTCGGCCTCGCGACCGGCCAGGCGCAGCATCTGCGGCCGCAGCGCGGCGAGCAGCACCGGTGGCGCCACCGCCGGCGGCTGCTCCAGCTTGAAACGCTTGATGGTGAAGGTGTCGAAGCTGCCGTCGACCCGCTGCCCGGCCAGGGCCGCCTTCACCACCCGCAGCACGTCGCGGCTGCGCCGGTAGGGCTCGTCGAAGTCGATGCCGTTCCAGTTTCCGACGATCACCGGGCTGGATGCGCCGAGCCCGAGGACGAACCGGCCCGGCGCGGCAGCGGCCATGGTGGCGGCCGACATCGCGATCAGCGCGGGACCCCTGGTGAACACGGGAACGATCGCGGTGCCCAGGCGCATCGTGGGCTCCCACGTCGAGGCGAGAGCGAGGGGAACGAAGGCGTCCGTCCCCGACGTCTCGGCCGACCACACGTCGGTGTAGCCGAAGGACGGCAGCTCGCCGATCAGCGCCCGGTGAGCCGGTAGTGCCGGCCCGGCCACGGGAATCGTCAGACCCCAGTTCACGCGCCGACCGTAGGTCCAAGCGCGCCGACCGTAGGTCCAGGCGCGCCGGATCCGGCCCCGGGCAGGACCATGAGCACAGCGCGCCGCGTCCGGCCCGGCCCGCCGGGCGGGCGCAATGAACTCACGCGCGAACCTCCAGTGCGCTCAGGACGAAGTCGGCCAGTTCGGCCGCGATCTGGGCGGGCCGCTTACGTCCGTGCGGGCGATACCACAGCGGCAGTTCGTTGATGACCCCGAAGATCGTGAACGTCACCATCTCCGGTGAAGCGACCGCGGCGAACGCGCCGGAGGCCTGCCCGTCGCGAATCAGCCGCTGCACGCGGTCGTGGTAGCGGCGGCGGGCGCGGCGGTACTCGGCGGTGCGCTCGTCGTCGAGGCGGTGCAGCTCCCGCCAGAACACCATTGCCCGCTGTGCGCTGGCCGCCGTCGACTCGACGAGGTCGGTGATCACGGCGCGAAGCGTCTCGGCCGGCGGTGCAGCGCGGGCGACGATGTCGTCGAGGGCCACCAGTTGGTGGCCGATGAGGTCGCCGTACACCTCGTAGAGCAGCGCCTGCTTGCTGGCGAAGTGGTGATAGAAACCACCCTTCGCGACGCCGGCCTGGGCGATCACCTGCGCGACGCTCGTGCCGTCATAGCCCTGCCTTGCGAACAGGTCGACGGCCGCGTCGAGCACCCGCGTGCGCGCGCTGACGTCTGCTGCTGTCGCCGCCGGGCTCATGCGCGGGAGCTGTGCTTGCGCAGCTCGTCACGCGCCAGTGAGCGCAGGTGCACCTCGTCGGGGCCGTCGGCCAGGTGCAGGGTCCGCAGCTGCGCCCAGGACTCGGCCAGGGGCGTGTCGGCCGAGACGCCGGCCGCGCCGTGCACCTGGATTGCCTTGTCGACGACCCAGGTCGCCGCCCTGGGCGCGGCGATCTTGATGGCGGCGATCTCGGTCCGCGCGCCCTTGGCCCCCACCGTGTCGATCAACCACGCGGCTTTGAGTACGAGCAGCCGGGCCTGCTCGATCGCCAGACGTGACTCGGCGATCCACTCGGCTACCACCCCGTGCCGGGCGATCGCAGTGCCGAACGTCGAACGCGAGAGCGCCCGGGCACACATCAGCTCCAGCGCGCGCTCGGCCATGCCGATGCTGCGCATGCAGTGGTGGATGCGCCCGGGGCCCAGCCGGGCCTGAGCCATCATGAAGCCGCCGCCCTGCGGGCCGAGCAGGTTGCCGGCGGGAACGCGGACGCCGTCGAAGTGGATCACACCATGACCGCCGTGCGGGCCGTCGTCGTATCCGAAGACGCTCGTCGAGCGCTCCAGCGTCACGCCCGGAGCATCGAGCGGTACCAGGATCATCGAGTGGCGGGCGTGCCGCTCGGCGTCGGGATCGCTGACGGCCATGACGATCGCGAGCCGGCACTCCGGACGCATCGCGCCGGTGGACCACCACTTGCGGCCGGTGACGACGTACTCGGCGCCGTCCCGGGTGATCGTGGCGGCGATGTTGGTGGCATCCGAGGAGGCGACGTCCGGCTCGGTCATCGAGAAGCAGGATCGAATCTCGGCGGCCAGCAACGGGCGTAGCCACTGCGCAAGCTGCTCGTCGGTGCCGAACATGGCCAGCAACTCCATGTTGCCGGTGTCGGGAGCCGAGCAGTTCATCGCCTCCGGGGCTATGGCCGCCGATCGCCCGCTGAGCTCGGCGATGGGAGCGTAGTCGAGCACCGACAGCCCCGCCCCGAACCGCTCGTCGGGCAGGAACAGGTTCCAGAGCCCCTGCCCGCGGGCCACCTCCTTGAGCCCGGCCAGGACCTCCGGCGTGCGAAACGGCGTCCCGGCCGCCCGGTTGGCGGCCGCCTGCTCCTCGAAGGAGTGCTCGGCGGGATAGACGTGCTCGTCGAGAAAGCGGCCCACCTGTGTCTGCAGGGCCTGCGATCGCTCGCTGTGGGTGAAGTCCATGCCGGTCTCCTAGCGTGTTCTAGCGGGAAGCGATCGACTGCAGCGCGGAGTCCAACAGGGCCGGCACCGCCGCGCCGAAATGCGCGAAGCCGGCGCCGACGGTCTGGCCCTGCAGGTATCTGTGGTGGATGCCCTCGGCGACGACCGCGAGCTTGAAGTAGCCGAACCCGACGTACCAGTCCAGCTCCCGCAGGTCCCGGGCCGTGCCGCCGTCATAGCGGGCCACCATCTCGGCGGCGGTGAGGAATCCGTCGTCGGCGCTCATCTTCGGCATGACGAACTCGTTCGCGGCCGAGAGCGTCTGGTAGGCCACGAGCAGCCCGACGTCGGTGAGCGGATCCCCGAGGGTGGCCATCTCCCAGTCGACGACCGCGGCGATGGCGCTGAGATCGGGGCGGAACATGACGTTGGTGAGGCGGTAGTCCCCGTGCACCACCGCGGGAGCCGACTGGGCGGGCAGCGTGGCGGTGAGGCGGTCCACGACCTGTCCGAGCTCGGTGCGCGGTGCGGTCTCCGACGCTTGCCACTGGCCGTGCCAGCGCTTGACCTGCCGGGCCAGGAACCCATCGGGACGCCCGAAGTCACCCAACCCGACCTCGCCGGGCACCACCTCGTGCAGCGTGAGCAGCGTGTCGACGAGCTGCTCGCAGGCCGCCTTCGCGCCCGGCCGATCGAGCGCCGCGATGGCCTCCGGACGATCGAGTACGAGGCCGTCGACGAAGGACATCAGGTAGAACGGCGCGCCGAGAACGGCTGGATCCGCGCACAGCGCGACCGCCTCGGCGACTGGGACGGCGGTGCCGGCCAGCGCGCTGATCACCCGGTACTCGCGGGCCATGTCGTGTGCGGTGGGCAGCACGTGCCCGAGTGGGGGGCGGCGCAGCGCCCAGGTCGTCGATGCGTCGTTGACGCGGTAGGTGAGGTTGGACTTGCCGCCGGCAATCACCTCGGCGGCGAGCGTGCCGTGCCG
>JAYTRE010000082.1:0-3026 GCA_043746395.1 Pseudonocardiales bacterium | reverse complement strand
TGCTGCTGCCCGGTTGGTACGACGTGCTCGACGTAGTCGCAGAGCACGACCTGCTCTTGGCCAGCGGGCATCTATCCGCCGACGAGACGGTCGTGTTGTTCCGCGAGGCGGCGCGGCGTGGAGTGCGGCGGCTCATGGTCAACCATCCGAAGATGGCATTCCTGCATTGGCACGCGGAGGCGGCCGCGACACTGCAGCAGCTCGGCGCACACCTTGAACTCGGCATCCTGCCCGATCTGCTCGGAGATCCCGAACACGCCAGCCTCACCCTTACGCATACCTACCCCACGTCGCTGCTCGTGTTCGGCGGCGACCTCGGCCACGCCCATCACGATCCTCCGGCGACCGCTGTCGGACCGTGGTTACACGCCCTCGAGAACCACGTCGGAACCGACACCGCCGTCGCGATCATGACCACCCAGACTCGGAGCCTGTTGCTGCCATGACCACGACAACTGTCGCGCTGCTCCCCGGTGACGGAATCGGATCAGAGATCCTCGACGGTCCCGTAGCCCTCCTGCACCAACTCGAACGCGACGGCGCGCCCGTTCGGGTCACCGGACCGTGGCCGTACGGAACCAGCGGTTGGGCGTTGACCGGCTCGATCCTGCCTGAGCAGACGATCACCGCCTGCCACGCAGCGGACGTCATCCTTTCCGGCGCGGTGGGGACTCACCCCGGCGTGAGCGCGGAGCAATGCCCCAACCCCGAGGCAGCCCTCATCGAGCTGCGGCACATCTTCGACCTGCGAATCAGCGTCCGCACCGTCCGGGTTCCTGGCGCCGAGGACGTGATCATCGTCCGCAACATCACCGGAGGTGCCTACGCCAGTCCCGACCTCCGCATCGAAAGCGACGGAGACCGCGCCGCCGAAGACCGACTGGTTCTCGACCCGGCCCGGGTGCAGGAGGTCTTCGACATCGCGGTCGAGTACGCGCGCCGCACACCGCACCGCCGCGCGATCAGTGTCGACAAGGCCAGCGTCTTCGCCACCTCCCGGCTGTGGCGGCGCACGGCCCACGCGACGGTGGCCGCGACAGGCGTCATGTTCGCGGATGTGAATGTCGACCGTGCCGCATACGAACTCGTGCAGTACGACGCGCTGCCCTCGGTCATTGTTACCGAAGGCTTGTTCGGCGACATCCTCTCCGACATCGTCTGCGCCCGCGCCGGTTCACCGGCGCTGTGCGGCTCGGCGACCATCAACCCGGACCGCCCAGCCGGCAACGGAGCTACCGCGCTGTTCGAGCCTGCACACGGCTCCTCGCCGCATCGCACCGGAAGCCGCCGCTCCAATCCGACCGGCGCCTGGCTTGCGCTGGCCGCCCTGTTCGCGCGATGCCCGGATCTCGCCGCGCTGGACCTGCACACCAAGGTCCGCAAAGCCCTTGACCACGTCATCGACACTGCGCGCCCGACCTACGACCTTGCGGCGCCCGGCGAACAGACCATCGATCTCGACGAATTCAACGAGCATGTTCTCGAGGCTCTCGCGACCGGGACGCCATGACCGACTCGGAGGCGTCACGATGACACCAACCCCGTTCCGGCAGCTGCACCACGTCTGCGTCGTCGTCCAGGACATCGACCGGGCCACCGCCTATTACGAATCCCTCGGCATCGGCCCGTGGCAGGACTATCCGCCGCTGACGGAGTACACGAGGCTGACGGTGCCGAATCCCGAGGCGTTCTACGCCACGCGCTACAGGTTCGTGAACCTCGACAACGTGCAGTTGCAGCTGTGCCAACCCCCCGAATCGGACTGCCCGCAGCGGCGCTTTCTCGACAGCCACGGCGAGGGAGTATTCCAACTCGGCTTCGAATCCGACGTGGATGCCGCGGCTCAGCAGGCAAACGCACTCGGACTCGACGTGATCATGCGCGGCCAGCGTCCGAACGGCTCCGGCTTCGTCTACTTCGACACCCTCGACCGGGCCGGCGTCGTTCTCATGGCACGCAAGACCGCGACGTGACAATGCCTGCGCTGATCGTTCACGCTCACCCTGAGACGAACTCGTTCAACGGAGCACTCATCCGGCGAGCCGTCCAGACCCTCACTGACATCGGCCACACCCACGGCTGGCGGTGACGTCGGTCATCATCACCTCGGGCAACTCAGACGACGAGTTCGCGCAGGCGTTGAACATCGGCGCTGAGCCGCTCGATCGCGGTCTGTACAGTCTCGTCTTTGCGCGCCGAGAGCCCGGCCAGGATCCAACCGCGCAGCAGCGCGGCCACCGGCACGTCCAGCTGGCCGGCCAGGTCCTCGATCTCCACCAAGTGCTCGGGTGATACGCGGGTGGCTACCGTGACGGTCTTACCGGGCTTGGTCCACACCGTGCCGTCCGGCATCGGCTGTCCCGCCGTGGCGTCAGCCTCGGCCGCGATCTGTTCGACGAGCTGCTTAGCGTCAGTCATCGCTATTGTCCTTCTCCTCGGTGTGCTCTCGATACGTGCGTCGTTCGGTGCTGTTGGCGCGCCATCCGTTAGCGCCCCACCAGCTTCCCGGTCGGTCCTCGCGATGCACGAGAATCACCACGAGCGCCGCCGCCGCGCTCGACGAGTAGCCGACCACTCGGGCGCTCTTGCTGGACCGGCTTGCCCTGTCCGGATCGGCGACGATGCGCTAGTCGTCGGCCAATGCCTCATTTGCCTGCTCGACCGCGACCCGGTGCCGGGTCCACATGTGCTCGGCACCGTGCTGCCAGTCGACCTCAAACATCACACCCACCCTTTCAGTTTACAGAAGTAAACACACGCGGTCTACGTTGCCGAGGTGGCGCCAGTAGCGCAGGGTGGCTTGTGGACCGGACCGCATTTGCTCCCACGACGGACCTCGTGGGCAGGCCCGCACGCCTCGATGCTGACCTGGCCAGTCCTGGCATCATGAACGCATCAGGAGGTGAGCCCGCATGTCCAACGCAGCTGAGCCGGCGGTACCGCGGTCGCTCGCCGAGGTTCCGATCGAAGAACTCGCACGCCAGCAGGGCGTTCGCCCGATCGAGTCCCTCGACGACCTGGCCCGG
>JAYTRE010000081.1:0-3550 GCA_043746395.1 Pseudonocardiales bacterium | reverse complement strand
CGCGGCAGCATGCCCTCCGCCCGCAGTTCGGCGATCGTCGCGCCTACCGCCAGCCGGGCCGCGGCCTTGGCCAGCGGCACCGCGGTCGCCTTGGACACGAACGGCACGGTCCGGCTCGCCCGCGGGTTCGCCTCGAGCACGTAGAGGACGTCACCGGTGAGCGCGTACTGGACATTGAGCAGCCCGCGCACGCCCACGCCCTGGGCCAGGGCCAGGGTGGAGGCACGCACCCTGGCGATGTCGGAGGTTCCCAGCGTGATCGGCGGCAGCGCGCAGGCCGAGTCGCCGGAGTGAATGCCGGCCTCCTCGATGTGCTCCATGACGCCGCCGAGGTAGAGGTCGGTGCCGTCGTAGAGGGCGTCGACGTCGATCTCTACCGCGTCGTCGAGGAAGCGGTCGACCAGCACCGGATGGTCGGGGGTGATCTCCGTGGCCCGCGCGATGTAGTCGGCCAGGTGCGCCTCGTCGTAGACGATCTCCATGCCGCGGCCGCCGAGCACGTAGGACGGGCGCACCAGCACCGGGTAGCCGATCGTGTCCGCGACGGCCTTGGCCTGCGGGAACGAGGTGGCGGTGCCGTGCTTGGGCGCCGGCAGGCCGGCCTCGGCGAGCACCCGGGCAAAGGCGCCGCGATGTTCGGCCAGGTCGATCGCCTCGGGTTGGGTGCCGAGCACCGGCACCCCGGCGTCCTTGAGCCGCTGCGCCAACCCGAGCGGCGTCTGCCCGCCGAGCGTGCAGATCACCCCGGCCACGGTGCCGGACTCCTGCTCGGCGTGCACCACCTCGAGGACGTCTTCGAAGGTGAGCGGTTCGAAGTAGAGCCGGTCGGCAGTGTCGTAGTCGGTGGAGACCGTCTCCGGGTTGCAGTTGATCATGACGGTCTCGTAGCCCGCCTCGCGCAGCGCCATCACGGCATGCACGCACGAGTAGTCGAACTCGATACCCTGCCCGATCCGGTTGGGGCCGCTGCCGAGGATGATCACCTTTTCGCGCTCGCGCTGCGGAGCGACCTCGGTCTGCTCGTCGTAGCAGGAGTAGTGGTATGGCGTGCTGGCGGCGAACTCGGCGGCGCAGGTATCCACGGTCTTGAAGACGGGGCGGATGCCGGCACGCAGGCGCAGCAGCCGGACGCCGTCCTCGCCCGCCAGCTCGGGGCGCAACGCGGCCAGCTGCCGATCCGAGATGCCGTGGCGTTTGGCCTTGTGCAGCAGGGCCGGGGTCAGTGCCGCGGCGTCGACCAGCTCGGCGCGCAGTTCGACGAGCAACGCAATCTGGTCGACGAACCAGGCGTCGATGCCGGTCGCGTCGGCCACCTGCTCGACGGTCGCCCCCGCACGCAGGGCCCGCTCGACGGAGTAGAGCCGCCCGTCCGTTGGCACCGCGGCGCGGGCCAGCAACTCCGGCAGCGAGGCCTCGTCCTCTGCGGCCGTCCAGAAGCCCGCGGCCTTGGTCTCCATGGAGCGCAGGGCCTTGCCGAGCGCTTCGGTGAAGTTGCGCCCGATCGACATCGCTTCGCCGACGCTTTTCATATGGGTGGTCAGCACCGGGTCGGCGCCGGGGAACTTCTCGAAGGCGAAGCGCGGCACCTTCACCACCACGTAGTCCAGGGCCGGTTCGAAGGCGGCCGGAGTCTTGGCGGTGATGTCGTTGGGGATCTCGTCGAGCGTGTAGCCCACCGCGAGCTTGGCCGCGATCTTCGCGATCGGGAAGCCGGTGGCCTTGGAGGCGAGCGCGGACGAGCGCGACACCCGCGGGTTCATCTCGATGACGATCATGCGACCGGTCTTGGGATCGATCGCGAACTGGATGTTGCACCCGCCGGTATCCACGCCGACCTCGCGGAGCACGGCGATGCCGACGTCGCGCATGTGCTGGTACTCCCGATCGGTGAGCGTCATCGCGGGCGCGACGGTGATGGAGTCGCCGGTGTGCACGCCCATCGGGTCGATGTTCTCGATCGAGCACACCACCACCACGTTGTCGTGCTTGTCGCGCATCAGCTCCAGCTCGAACTCCTTCCACCCGCGCACGGACTGCTCGACGAGCACCTCGTGCACGGGGCTCGCGGCCAGCCCGCGGGCAACCATGACGCGCACCTCGTCGGCGTCGACGGCCATTCCCGAGCCGAGACCGCCCATCGTGAACGAGGGCCGGATCACCACCTTGTGCCCGACGGTGGCGGCGAACTCGAGCGCCTGCTCGAGGGTGTGGCAGACCAAGGACTCGGGCACCTCGGCGCCGACGGTGCGCACGATCTCCTTGAACCGTTGGCGATCCTCGCCGCGCCGGATCGCCTCGATGTCGGCGCCGATGAGCTCCACGCCGTAGCGCTCCAGCGCGCCGTTCTCGTGGAGCGCGACCGCGAGGTTCAGGGCGGTCTGACCGCCCAGGGTGGCCAGCAGCGCGTCCGGGCGCTCCTTGGCGATGACCCGCTCGACGAACTCGGGCGTCAACGGCTCGATGTAGGTGGCGTCGGCGAACTCCGGGTCGGTCATGATCGTCGCCGGGTTGGAGTTGATGAGGCTGACCCGGAAGCCCTCGCTGCGCAGGACCCGGCAGGCCTGGGTGCCGGAGTAGTCGAACTCGCAGGCCTGGCCGATGACGATCGGCCCCGAGCCGATGACCAGGATGTGCTCGATGTCGGTGCGCTTGGGCATCAGGCCGGGCCCTCCAACAACTCGACGAACCGGTCGAACAGGTAGGCGGCGTCGTGCGGGCCGGCTGCGGCCTCGGGGTGGTACTGCACGCTGAACGCCCTGGCCTCCCGGGCCACCAGGCCTTCTACGACGCCGTCGTTGAGGCAGAGGTGGCTGACCTCGACAGCGCCGAAGTCGGTCTCGGTGGCGTGATCGAGCGGCGCGTCCACCGCGAAGCCGTGGTTATGCGCGGTGATCTCGACCTTGCCGGTCGCGCGGTCCTGCACCGGCAGGTTGATCCCGCGGTGGCCGTAGCCGAGCTTGTAGGTACCGAAACCGAAGGCCCGTCCGAGGATCTGGTTGCCGAAGCAGATCCCGAAGATCGGTATGCGCTGCCGCAACAGTTCCCGCACCGTCGCCACCGCGGCGTCGGCGGTTGCGGGGTCACCGGGGCCGTTGGCCAGGAAGACGGCGTCGGCCCCGGTGGCGAGCACCTGCTCGGCGGTGGCGGTCGAGGGCAGTACGTGCGAGGTGATGCCCCGTTCGGCCAGGCGGCGCGGCGTCATCGTCTTGATGCCGTAGTCGAGGGCCGCGACGGTGAAGCGATGCACGCCGAGGGCCTCGACCCGGTACGGCTGCGGTGTACTCACCTGCGCCGAGAGGTCCGCCCCGGACATGTGCGGCGAGTCGATCACCTTGCGCAGCAGGGACTCGGGGTCGGTGTCGGTGCTCGACACGCCGCAGCGCATCGCGCCGCGCTCGCGCAGGTGCCGGGTCAGCGCCCGAGTGTCGATCCCGCTGATTCCCACGACGCCCTGCCCGACTAGCTCGTCGTCCAGGGAGCGGAGCGAGCGCCAGCTGGACGGACGCCGCGCGGGATCGCGCACGACATAGCCCGCCACCCAGATCTGGCG
>JAYTRE010000080.1:0-7552 GCA_043746395.1 Pseudonocardiales bacterium | reverse complement strand
GCAGCTCCGGATTCGTGACCATCGCCGACGTCTCCCATCTCATCGTCACCGCGAATATCGCCGAAGCGGACATCGCGAACGTATCGGTCGGCCAGGTCGCCGCCGTGACCTTCCCGGCGATGACCGGGGTCACCGCGACCGCGAAGGTGACCGCGATCTCGCCGACAGCCACCGCATCCAACTCCGTCGTCACGTATGCGACGACGATCACGCTGGACTCGGTGCCGCCGAAGGTGCGACTGGGCCAGACGGCGACGGTCGCCATCACGGTGGCGACAAGTGCCAGCACTGCGCTCTACGTTCCGGCGGCGGCCATCACGACCGCGAGCGACGGCACCTCGACGGTGAAGGTCGTCGACCCCAAGACGGGTGCGGCGACAGCCGTGCCCGTGACAACCGGCGTGATCGGCGACGCCGGGACCGAGATCAAGTCCGGCTTGACGTCCGGTGAGACGATCGTGATCGGGACCGTGTCGGCGAGCACCTCCACCTCGACGACAGGCTTCGGTGGCGGCGGCGGTTTCGGTGGCGGAGGCGGCTTCGGTGGCGGCGGCTTGCGTAATCGTGGGACTGCCGGATGACCCGCGCGGCGGCATCGACCGACGGCTTCGCGGCGGCACCCACCACCAGCTCGTCACCGGTTCTCGAGCTCCGCGATATCCGCCAGGTCTACGGGGAGGGCGAAGCGGCGGTGCATGCCATCCGCGGCATCGACCTCGAAGTGACACGCGGAGACTACGTCGCGATCATGGGGCCCTCCGGTTCCGGCAAGTCGACTCTGATGAACCTTCTCGGATGCCTCGACATCGCCTCGTCCGGGCAATACCTGCTGGGCGGCATCGACGTGAGTTCGCTGGATGACCGCGCCCTCGCGAAGGTGCGCAACGAGCAGATCGGCTTCGTGTTTCAGTCCTTCAACCTCATCCCGCGCATGACGGCTCTTTCCAACGTCGAGTTGCCGCTCATCTACGGCGGCGTCAAACGGGCGGAACGCCGCCAGCTCGCGCGGGAGGCTCTCGAACTGGTGGGCCTCGCGGATCGCGTCGACCACCTTCCGCAGGCGCTCTCGGGCGGGCAGCAGCAGCGCGTCGGGGTAGCGCGGGCGCTGGCCGCGGACCCGCCGCTGATGCTGATGGACGAGCCGTTCAGTGCCGTGGACCCAGTTGTGCGCGAGCAGCTGCAGAACGAGTTCCTGCGGCTGCAAGGCGAGCTCGGCAAGACGATCGTCTTCGTCACGCACGACATCGACGAGGCGATCAAGCTCGGCGACCAGGTCGCGGTACTGCGCGTCGGCGGCACCCTGGCCCAGCTGGCCACCCCCGCCGAGCTGTTGTCGCGGCCGGCTGACGCGTTCGTCGCGGGCTTCGTCGGGCGCGATCGCGGCTACCGGGCGCTGGGCTTCGCCATGGCGGGGGCGCTGCCGCTGCGCCGCGAACCGGTGCTCCGGCTGGGCGACTCGCTCGCTGCCTCGCGGGACACCGCTCTCGACGGGTGGGCACTCGTCGTCGACGCGCACGATCACCCGCAGGGATGGCTGGCCGTCGGCGGGCTCAGCGACGCGGCGCTGGCTGGCGAGGTGACGCCCGAGCTGCTCAACCTGGGCGGCACGCTGGCCACCGAATCGGGCACCCTGCGCGAAGCCCTCGATGGCGCTCTCTCGGCGCCGAGCGGGCGGGGGGTAGTGGTGCACGAGGACGGCAGCTTCGCCGGCACGATCACCGCCTCGGAGGTGCTAGCGCGCATCGAGTCCCGGGCCGCGGCGATTCGGCACGAGACGGCGGAGCGGGCGCCGTGAGCGCGGTCTGGCAGTACTTCCGGGGCGACCAGGCCGAGATCCTGGGCTGGCTCTGGACGACGATCTGGCTCGCGGCGCTGCCCCTGGTGGTGGCGCTGCTCATCGCGTTGCCGCTCGGCTGGGTCGCGGGCCGGTTTCGCTGGACCTACCCGCCGATCGTGACCCTGGGCGGCGTGCTCTACACCGTCCCCTCGATCGTGGCGTTCGTGGTGCTCCCCGGGGTGCTGCACACCCAGATCCTGGCCCCGGTAAACGTCGCGGTGGCCCTGACGATCTACTCCGTCGCACTGCTGGTGCGGGTGGTCGCCGACGGCCTGTCCTCGGTGTCGAGCGACGTGCTCTCCTCGGCCTCGGCGATGGGTTACACGAACCGACAACGGCTGCTCGCCGTCCAGTTCCCGATCGCGGTGCCGGTCATCGGGGCCGGGCTGCGGGTCGCGGCGGTGTCCAACGTGAGCCTGGTCTCGGTGGCCTCCACGATCGGGGTGAGCCAGCTGGGCCAGCTGTTCGTAGCCGGCGACAACAACACCTCGGCCACCCCGATCATTCTCGGACTGATCATGTTCGTGCTGCTGGCACTGATCTTCGACGGTGCGATCCTCATTGCGCTGCGCCTGGCAACTCCGTGGCGGCGGGCCTGATGAGCGCTTGCGCGAAGAACAGGGTGATCCGATGAGCGCGCTGGCCGACGGCACGAACCTGCCGAGCATCGGGCTGGTTCCGGGCTGGCTCACCACCGCCGCTCACTGGTGGGGCCCGGACGGCTTGCTGCTGGCGCTGCGCGAGCACGTCGTCTACACCGCGGCTGCCGTCCTGATCGCAGCCCTCATCGCCCTGCCCGTCGGGCTCGCCGTGGGCCATACCGGTCGCGGTGTCGTAGTGGTGGTCGGGCTGGCCAACGGGCTGCGGGCCGTGCCCGCGTTCGGTTTCCTGCTCCTGCTGGTCGTCCTGATCACGCCCAAGATCAAGTACACCCATGCCATCCCCGGGCTGGTGCCTACCGGCGGTTGGCCCTACGTGGTGCCGGTGGAGATCGTGCTGGTGGTGCTGGCGGTCCCGCCGATCCTCACCAACACCTACGCCGGAGTCCAGGGCATAGACCCGGCTGTGCGCGACGCGGCGCGCGGCATGGGGATGCGCGGTGGGCAGATCATGCGCCAGGTCGAGTTCCCCATCGCGTTGCCACTGATCCTCTCCGGCATTCGCAGCTCGGTGCTACAGGTCATCGCGACGGCCACGATCGCCGCCTACCTGCCCTTCCTGGGCGGCTTGGGCGCCGTGATCTTCAACGGACTGCAGCAGATCAACAACACCGAGGTCGGCTACCCCGCGATGATTGGCGCCGGCATTGTGGTCGCCGCCCTCGCCGTCGTGGCTGATGTGGCGCTGATCGGCCTCCAGCGGCTGGTGGTCTCACGCGGCGTATCCGAGCGCTTCGCCCACCGCGGGCTCAGCCCGGCCGCGCTGGGGTCGGAGGTGGCGCCGCGCAGCGCCTGACGCGCCGCCTGTGAGTGAGATCGGTGCCCCGCCACACAACTAGGAGAGACATGAACCGCACCCGCGTCATCGTCCTTGCGAGCGTGCTTGCGCTCGTGGCCAGCGTGAGCGCCTGCTCGAGCAGCACGCCCTCGAAAACCACCTCCGCCGGGTCCCTGACGGTCGGTTCGGCCGACTTCCCCGAGAACGAACTGCTCGCCGACATCTACGGTGACGCCATGTCGGCCAAGGGCGTCCACATCACCAAGAAGCTCAACATCGGGGAGCGGCCGGTGTACCTGGCCGCGCTCAAGGACGGCTCCATCGACTTCATCCCCGAGTACAACGGCTCGATCCTGGACTACCTGTCGCCCCACGCCACCGCCAAGACCCCGGCCGCGGTCACCGCGGCCCTGCCGGCCGCGCTCGGTGCCAGCCTGACCGCGCTGAACCCGGCATCGGCGCAGGACGCGGACACCATCACCGTCACCCAGGCGACGGCGACCAAGGACAACCTCAAGACCATCGCCGACCTGGCTCCAATCGCCGGCACGATGGTGTTCGGCGCACCAGCCGGGTTCCAGACGCGCCCGGACGGGATCCCGGCGCTGAAGAGCGTCTATGGCGTGAGCTTCAAGTCCTTCACCTCGTTGAAGGCCGGCGGGACCGTCACGGTCGACGCGCTGAAGAACGGCACGGTGGATGCCGCCGATATCTTCTCGACCGATCCCGCGATCGCGGCCAACCACTTCGTGTCACTCGCCGACCCGAAGAGCATGTTCGCCGCGCAGAACATCGTGCCGATCGTGGCGACGGCCAAGCTGACGTCGACGATCACGACCACCTGCAATGCCATATCGGCCAAGCTCGACACGGCCACCCTGGCCGGGCTCGTGGCCAAGGTGAGCTACGGCCAGCAGGCCGACGCCGTCGCGAAGGCGTGGCTGTCCAGCGTCGGGCTCGGCTGAGGCCAGCGCGCCGGGGCAGCTGGTCCCACCAGCTCGGTGGCGGGATGCCAGGCTGACCCGGTGGGCTTAGCTGCGCTGTGGGCAGATCTCGTCGACGTTGGCCGTGACAGCGCCACCCTGGACGAGGAGTCGTGGACCGAGCCGAGCGTCCTCGACCCCGACCTGGCCGGCGTCGCGGCGCTCGCCGCTGGGGTGGCGCAGCTTGCCGGCCCGTCGCCGGCCGGGCCATGACCGCGTATCTCGCCGAGCACGCGTGGCTGCCCGGCGGGGTCGCCCGCGACGTGCTCATCGAGGTCGCGGCCGGTCGGATCACCCGCGTCACGCCCGGCGCGCGGCCGGATCCCACGGCCCTTAGGCTGCCCGGGCTCACCCTGCCCGGCTTCGCCAACACCCACAGCCACGCGTTCCACCGCGCGTTGCGCGGCCGCACCCAGGCCGACGGCGGCACGTTCTGGACATGGCGCGAGCGGATGTACACGGTGGCAGCCCAGCTGGACCCCGACAGCTACCTCGCGCTGGCCCGCGCCGCCTACGCGGAGATGGCGCTGTCGGGGGTGAGTGCCGTCGGCGAATTTCACTACCTGCACCACCCGCCGGGCGGCGGCCGCTACCGCGATCCGAACGCGATGGGGGTGGCGCTCGTCCAGGCTGCCGCCGACGCCGGCATCCGCATCACCCTGCTCGACACCTGCTACCTGTCCGGCGGCCTGGGCCCGGACGGCCCGCTGCCCCTGGAGAGCCGGCAACTGCGCTTCGGTGATGGCACCGCGGCGGCCTGGGCCGAGCGCGTCGCCGCCCTGGTCGTGCAACCGCATGCCCGCATCGGGGCGGGCATCCACTCGGTGCGAGCGGTTCCCCGCGCCGCCCTGGCCGACGTGGTCGCCGCCGCCGCCGGGCGCCCACTGCACGTGCACCTGTCCGAGCAGGTGGCCGAGAACGAGCAGTGCCGGCAGGCCTACGGCTGCACCCCGACCGGGCTGCTGGCCGGGTCCGGGGCCCTCGGCCCGCGCACCACCGCGGTGCACGCCACCCACCTGAGCGGCGCGGACATCGCCGAACTGGGCAGCAGCGCCACCGCGATCAGCATGTGCCCGACCACCGAGCGCGACCTCGCCGACGGGATCGGGCCGGCGCACGCCCTCAAGCGCGCGGGGTCACCGATCACCCTCGGCAGCGACCAGCACGCCGTCGTCGACCTGCTCGAGGAAGCCCGCGCGCTGGAAATGGACGAGCGGCTGGCCGCCGGCGTGCGTGGCCGCTTCACCGTCGCAGAGCTGGTGACTGCCCTCACCGCCGACGGGCAGCACAGCCTCGGCTGGCCCGACGCGGGAAGCCTGGCGCCCGGCGCCCGCGCCGATCTCAGCTCGCTGCGCCTGGACACCGCCCGGACCGCGGGTGCGCTTCCCGAGCAGGCGATTCTGGCCGCGACCGCCGCCGACATCGACACGGTGGTCGTGGACGGCGTAGCGGTCGTGACGGGCGGGCGGCACCGCCTTGGCGACGTGGGCCGGCTGCTCGCCGACGCCATCGCCCCGCTGTGGGAGCTCGGCTGACGTCGGTCGGCAATTGCGGCTCTCCGACCCGATCCGTGGGTCAGGTGATCTTGATTCGCCGGGTAGTGGTGGGCAGTAGTCGCCGAGGGGGAGCATCGCTTTCGTCCACGCCGCCTTCCGGCTCGGCTGGCTACCCACGATCGAGCGCGATCAGATCGATGTCGCCATCTCCTACGGCACATGGGGCCCTTGCGGCTGCCCCGGTGCTGTTGCCGACCCGCCTGCGTTACCTGCTGATCCCCGTGGCTCTCGTAGGGGTGGGCTGGCCGCTGCCGAGCAACCCCGGCATGACCACGACCGGGCACCTGCTGGCCCTGCTGATCGGACTGGCCTGGTGGCCCGCGCTGCAGCGCCACGCCCGACAGCGGGCTCGCTTCGAGGTATTGGCCCAGCCGCTCTCGTCGGTGTGACCCAGCTCACTCGACTATCGGGAACTTGAGCGGGCTCGACTCAGTTCTTTTGACATAGGCGGACGCCAGCGGCCACGAAGCGGGCGGTACGCCACCTCTTCCCGACGGAACTAAAGGAGCACCAACCATGGCACGAGCGGTCGGAATCGACCTGGGCACCACCAACTCGGTGGTTGCCGTCCTGTCCGGCGGTGAGCCGGAGGTCGTCGCGAACGCGGAGGGTTCGCGCACCACCCCGAGCGTCGTCGCGTTCGCGAAGAACGGCGAGGTGCTCGTCGGCGAGGTCGCCAAGCGCCAAGCCGTCACCAACATCGACCGCACCATCCGCTCGGTGAAGCGCCACATGGGCGATCCCAGCTGGAAGGTGGACATCGACGGCAAGTCCTACAACGCGCAGGAGATCAGCGCCCGGGTGCTGCAGAAGCTCAAGCGCGATGCCGAGTCATACCTGGGCGAGCCGATCGCCGACGCGGTGATCACCGTGCCCGCCTACTTCAACGACGCGCAACGCCAGGCCACCAAGGAGGCTGGCCAGATCGCGGGCCTCAACGTCTTGCGGATCGTCAACGAGCCGACGGCCGCCGCGCTGGCCTACGGCTTGGACAAGGGCCACAAGGAGCAGACGATCCTGGTCTTCGACCTCGGCGGCGGGACCTTCGACGTCTCGCTGCTCGAGATCGGCGAGGGCGTCATCGAGGTGAAGGCCACCAGCGGTGACAACCACCTCGGCGGCGACGACTGGGACCAGCGCATCATCGACTGGCTCAGCGACAAGTTCAAGGCCGCGCACGGCATCGACCTGACCAAGGACAAGATGGCGATGCAGCGCCTGCGCGAGGCCGCCGAGAAGGCCAAGATCGAGCTGTCCAGCTCGCAGCAGACCAGCATCAATCTGCCCTACATCACCCAGGACGCCGAGAAGAACCCGCTGTTCCTGGACGAGTCGCTGTCTCGTGCGGAGTTCCAGAAGATCACCGCGGACCTGCTCGAGCGCACCAGGACGCCGTTCGCCAACGTCGTGCGCGACGCCAACATCAACGTGAGCCAGATCGATCACGTCGTGCTCGTCGGCGGCTCAACGCGGATGCCCGCGGTTGGGGAACTGGTCAAGGAGCTCACCGGCGGCAAGGAGCCCAATAAGGGCGTCAACCCCGATGAGGTCGTCGCCGTCGGCGCCGCCCTGCAGGCCGGCGTGCTCAAGGGCGAGGTGAAAGACGTCCTGCTGCTCGATGTGACCCCGCTCAGCCTGGGTATCGAGACCAAGGGCGGGATCATGACCAAGCTCATCGAGCGCAACACCACCATCCCCACCAAGCGCTCGGAGATCTTCACGACCGCCGACGACAACCA
>JAYTRE010000079.1:0-11697 GCA_043746395.1 Pseudonocardiales bacterium | reverse complement strand
CAGCGCGGCAAGACCAAAGTGTCACTCGAGAAGGTCGCGGAGGCCGAGGCGGAGGCCGAGGTCGGCGAGGCCGGCCAGCCCCTCGCACCCCGCGCGGCTCCGCGCCCGGGAAAGCGCCCGACGCGCCCGCCGGCGGGCCGCCCGCCCGCCAAGCGTGCGACCCAGTCCAAGAAGCGACGCTGAAGCGTGTTCCCGGCTGGCGTCCTAAAGGTTCGAAATACAACGAAAGGACCTCTTTGTGAGTGACACCGAGGTGGCGACCCCACCGGCCGAGGACGAGCAGGCTGAGCAGGCTAATGTGCTGCTCGTCCAGGAGGGCGACATCGCCGCCGACTACCTCGAGCGGCTGCTCGACATCGTCGACTACGACGGCGACATCGATCTCGACGTCGAGAACGACCGCGCGATCGTGGCGATCGTCGGCAGCGACCTGCAACCGCTGGTCGGCAACCGCGGCGAGACCTTGGACGCCCTCCAGGAGCTGACCCGGCTGGCCGTGCAGCAGAAGACCGGCAACCGTAGCCGCCTCATGCTCGATGTGAGCGGGCATCGCCTGGCCCGTCGCGCGGAGCTCACCGCACTGGCCACGACCACCGCGGCCGGCGTGATCGACTCCGGCGAGTCGGCCCTGCTCGCGCCAATGAACCCGTTCGAGCGCAAGGTCGTCCATGATGCGATCTCGGCGATCGACGGGGTACGCAGCGAATCCGAGGGCGAGGAGCCGAACCGGCGCGTCGTCGTGCTCGTCGACCGTTGAGCTGCCCAGCCGCCGCCCGGCCGGCACCGTGACCGAAGCGGGCGAGCCGCTGGGCGTTGCCCGGGAACTGTTTGGCGACCGGTTCGAGCTGGCGTGGCGCTACCGTGGCCTGCTGGCGGGCGAGGCCACCACCCGTGGTCTGATCGGCCCCCGTGAGGTCGGGCGGCTCTGGCCGCGCCACCTGTTCAACTCGGCGGTGCTCACCGAGCTACTGCCCGAGGGTGCCCGGATCGTGGATGTCGGCTCGGGAGCCGGACTCCCTGGCATCGTGCTGGCGATCCGGCGGCCCGATCTTCAGGTTGAGCTGGTGGAGCCGTTGCGGCGGCGCACCGAATTTCTGCGGTACGCGGTGGACCTGCTGGGCCTGACCGAGTCGGTCCGGGTAGTGCCCGGCCGAGCCGAGGATCCGGAGGTGCGCGCCGCCGTCGGATCGGTCGAGTGGGTCACGGCGCGCGCAGTGGCGCCACTGGACCGTTTGGTGAGATGGTGCCTACCACTGCTGCGACCGGGTGGGCAGCTGCTGGCCATGAAAGGTGTGACGGCGGCGGATGAGCTTGCCGACCACGATCAGGCGCTGCGGCGGGCCGGGGTGGACCTGGTGACGGTCGTGCGCTGCGGCCTACCGGTTCTAGCTCAACCCACGATCGTCGTCGTGGTCCGCCGCGCACCAACCGACCCTGGACAGGAGGCACGCGCATGACGGAGCCAATCCGCTCGGCAGCCGCCCGTGACGTTTCACGTGAAACGGAGGCGGCCGCGCTGCCGGGCTCACGTCATGCCGCACGGTTGCCGGCCCGTGTTTCACGTGAAACACCAACGCCTCCCGAAGCGGTGGCCGAGGAGGGCGGCTTCGACACTCCAATCGCCCGCGAGGCCGCGCAGGCCATTCACGTGATGAACGTCCGTCAAGAGCTTTGGCCCCGACCGGCGGCCACCCGGGTCATGACCGTCGCCAACCAGAAGGGTGGCGTGGGCAAGACCACGACGGCGGTGAACCTGGCCGCGGCCCTCGCGTTGCACGGACTGCGCGTCCTGCTACTTGACCTGGACCCACAGGGCAACGCGAGCACGGCGCTGGGCGTCGAGCACGGGGTCGGCACGGCGTCGCTGTATGACGTGCTGCTCGGCGGGCGTGCCATCGCCGAGGTGGCCGTCCAGGCCGAGATCAGCGCGGGCTTGTGGTGCGTGCCGGCCACCCTGGACCTGGCCGGGGCTGACATCGAACTGACCTCGCAGGTCGCCCGCGAGTATCGACTGCAGCGGGCGGTCCGTGACCTGCTCGCGGCCGACGCCAGCTATGACTACGTGTTCATCGACTGCCCGCCGTCCTTGGGCCTGCTCACCCTCAATGCCCTAGTTGCGGCCCGGGAGGTTCTCATTCCCATCCAGTGCGAGTACTACGCGCTCGAAGGCTTGGCCCAACTGTTGAACACGGTGGAGCTGGTCCGGTCGCATCTCAACCCGGAGCTCACCGTCTCCACGGTGCTGCTGACGATGTATGACAGCCGCACCCGGTTGGCCGACCAGGTGGCCGATGAGGTGCGCGCCCATTTCGCCGAACTGGTGCTCACCCCGGTGATCCCGCGCAACGTCCGGGTCTCGGAGGCCCCTGGCTACGGTCAGACGGTCATCACCTACGACCCGGGCTCGCGCGGGGCGATCGGCTACCTGCAGGCCGCCCGGGAACTCGCCGACCGAACGGCGCCCACGCCGCAGCCGGCCGTGCACGGGGCGTCCTCATGAACACCCGGCGCCGCGGCGGGCTGGGCCGCGGGCTCGGCGCCTTGATTCCGACCGGGCCACCCGCCGCGGAGCGCGCGGCGCGGGAGGGCGACCTGTTCCAGGAAGCGCTGGCTGCCGACGCCCTCGCCGTGCTGGCACCGGCCTCGCCCGGCGCACCGACAGCAGGCGCGTCCGGTGAATGCGAGACGGGCCCGGGCGAGACGGGCCCGGGGGCGACGGACATTGGGGCGACGGACATTGGGGCGACGGGCGGGGCTGCTGCGGCGCCGGTTGCCGACGGCGGCCTGCTGCCGATCGCCGGGGTGAGCTTCCTCGAGCTTCCCCTCGATTCGATCCACGCCAACCCCAAGCAGCCGCGCCAGGTGTTCGACGATGATGCGCTCGCTGAGCTCAGCCATTCGATCCGCGAATTCGGCGTCCTGCAGCCCATCGTGGTGCGTCCGGACGGCACGGGTTACGAGCTGGTGATGGGGGAGCGGCGGCTGCGCGCCGCGGCCGCCGCCGGGCTTGCGGCCATCCCCGCGATCGTGCGGGAGACCGCCGATGACGCGATGCTGCGCGACGCGCTGCTGGAAAACATCCACCGGGCGCAGCTCAACCCACTCGAGGAGGCGGCCGCCTACCAGCAGCTGCTGGAGGAGTTCGGTGCCACCCACGACGAATTGGCCCAGCGGATCGGGCGCAGCCGGCCGCAGGTCAGCAACACCATCCGGCTGCTCAACCTGCCGCTGCCAGTGCAGCGCCGGGTCGCCGCCGGAGTGCTGTCGGCGGGGCATGCGCGGGCGCTGCTCGCGCTGAGCGACAAGGACCAGCAGGACGAGCTAGCCGGGCGGATCGTGGCCGAGGGGCTGTCCGTCCGGGCCACCGAGGAGCTGGTGTCGCTCACGCTGGCGGGCCACGCGGGCCCCAAGGCGCGCCGCGCCGCGCCCAGTCAGCGGTTCACCGCCCCGGCGGTCACCGAGCTCGCCGACCGGCTCTCCGACGTGCTCGACACCCGGGTCCGCGTCGAACTGGGCCGGCGCAAGGGCAAGATCACCGTCGAGTTCGCCTCCGTCGACGACCTGGAACGCCTGGTTGCCCTGATGGCTCCCCAGCTGGCGGCGCGCCGGGCAGCGGCGGCTCAGCCGAACGAGCCGTAGCTGACCATCTCGGTGAACGCTCGCCGCCCGCGGCGCAGCGAGGGCGAGCGGCGCTCGGGTCCGCGGTCGTCGAGTGCCCGGTCGTCGAGTGCCCGGTCGCCGGCTGCTGGGTGGCCCAGGCTCACCACCCCGACCGGGGACAGGCCTTCAGGAACTGCGAATGCGTGCCGCAGCGCGGTCCAGCGCTCCGGCGGCACGCCGAAGAAGCAGGCGCCCAGCCCGGCGTCGACGGCCCCGAGCAGCAGGATCATCGCCGCCATGCCCGCGTCCAGGTGCCAGTAGGGCACCGGCCAGCGGTTCTCGTCGCGGTCGGTCCACCCCTTGTCGGGTTCGGCGTAGCGATCCAGGTAGGCCTGCTTGTCCGACCAGCACACGACGAGCACCGGGGCGGTGCGCATCCCGGTGAGCCAGGAGTTCGGCGCGAGGCCGTTCGTGGTCGCGGTCCAGAACGCCGAGCACGAGGTTATGTCGTCCAGGACCAGAAAATGCCACCCCTGGGTGTGGCCCGCGGACGGGGCCCGGACGGCGAGGCTGAGCAGCGCGTTGACGACCTCCCGCGGCACGGGCCGCTTCGGATCATAATTACGTACCATTCGCCGGGTTCGTACCGCTAGGGCCAGCTCCATGCCGCCACCCTAATGAGCGCCGCGGCGAGAAATCCGGCTGCCGTACCTTGCGGGCTGTGCGAAGGTGGGCCGGTGGACCTGAGGCAATCGCGCAAACTCGAAAACGTCTGTTACGACATTCGCGGACCCGTTCTGGAGGAGGCCCAACGGCTGGAGCAGGAGGGCCGGCGGATCATCAAGCTCAACATCGGCAACCCGGCGCCGTTCGGTTTCGATGCTCCCGAGGAAGTCCTCGTCGACGTGATCCGCAACCTGCCCAACGCGCAGGGTTACTGCGATTCGCGCGGGCTGCTCTCGGCCCGCACCGCGATCGTGCAGCACTACCAGGCCCGCGGCCTGGACATCGAGGACGTCGACGACATCTGGCTGGGCAATGGCGTCAGCGAACTGATCACCATGGCGCTGCAGGCAATGCTCGACGACGGTGACGAGGTGCTGGTGCCCGCACCGGACTACCCACTGTGGACGGCCGCCACCAGCCTCACTGGCGGGCGCCCGGTGCACTACCGCTGCGACGAGGAGCGTGGCTGGCTGCCCGACATCGAGGACATCCGCGCGAAGATCAGCCCGCGCAGCAAGGCGATCGTCGTCATCAATCCCAACAACCCGACCGGCGCCGTCTACCCGCAGCACACCCTGGGCGCGATTGCCGACCTCGCGCGCGAGCACGGCCTGGTGGTGCTCGCCGACGAGATCTACGACAAGATCCTCTACGAGGACGCCGTGCACACGTCGTTCGCGGCGATCGCCCCGGACGTCTTCACGCTCACCTTCAACGGGTTGTCCAAGGCCTACCGGCTCGCCGGGTTCCGCTCCGGCTGGCTCATGGTCAGCGGGCCGCGCAAGCACGCCACGAGCTACCTCGAGGGCATCACCATCCTGGCCAACATGCGCCTGTGCGCCAACGTGCCCGCCCAGCACGCCATCCAGATCGCCCTCGGTGGCCGGCAGAGCATCCACGACCTGGTGCTGCCGGGCGGGCGGCTGCGCGAGCAGCGCGACGCGGCGGTGAGCGCGCTGCGCGCGATCCCCGGGGTCAGCTGCGTGGAGCCGATGGGTGCGCTATACGTCTTCCCGCGCTTGGATCCGCAGCGCTACCCGATCGTCGACGATCAGCAGTTCGTGCTGCGGCTACTGCGCGAGCAGCACGTCCTCGTCGTGCAGGGCACCGGGTTCAACTGGGCCAGCCCGGACCACCTGCGGATCGTCACGCTGCCCCGCGCGGATGATCTCACCGAGGCGATCGGGCGCATCGGCACCTTCCTCAGCGACTACGACGGGACCGCCTGACCTCGCGCCCGGGCTGTAGCCCACCTACCCTCGAGGCACGACCTCGTCCCGGGAGCCGCTCGTGTCACGCCGGCTAGTGAACATCACACTCGACAATCTCGCCGACCTGCCCACCCGCTGCCGCTCCTGCGTGTACTGGGAACTTGACCCGGTGGCCGGCGCCCGAGCCCGCGAGAACGGCGAGTCCGCGCTGGAGAAGGAAGCCTGGATCTCCGACACGCTGCTGGAATGGGGCAGTTGCGGGCTGCTTTCCTACGTGGACTCCGTTGCGGCGGGCTACGTGCTCTACGCCCCGCCCGCCTACGCGGCCCGGTCGGCGGCCTTCCCCACCTCGCCGCCGAGCGCGGACGCCGTACTGCTCATGGCGGCGCGGATCGTGCCGGAGTTCCGCGGACTCGGGCTGGGCCGCATGCTGATCCAAGGCGTGGCAAGCGAGGTGTCGCGGCGGGGCATCCGCGCCATCGAGGCCTTCGGCCGACGTGACGTGCCGGTCGAGCCCGACCCGGCCGAGACCCCAGCTGGCCCCGCCGCCGCGACTACAGCTGTCGAGCCGATTGCGGACCCGCACCGGGACCGCTACGAGTGCCTGATGCCGGCCAGCTACCTGCTGGCCGTGGGATTCAAGACGGTGCGTCCGCACCAGCGCACCCCGCGCCTGCGCCTGGATCTCAAGAGCACCGTCTCCTGGCGCGAGGACGTCGAAGCGGCCCTGGAACGGGTGCTGTCCTCGCTGCACGCGCCGGCCACACTGCGCCACTGATGCCTCGCCACTGATGCCTCGTCGCGGGCGCCTGGCCAGCGACGACGCCGCCCACGCGGCGCAGCAGCGCTTCAGCCGGCGATCGCCGGCAGGCGCAGCACGCCGGTGGGCGGATCGTCAGCGACCGGCAGGTAGAGCCGTTGGACGGCGACCAGCAGCCCCTCGGCCACGGTGTCGCGAAATTGCGGGTCGCTGAGCCTGGCCCGGTCAACGGGGGAGGACAGGTAACCCAGCTCGACCCGCACGGTCGGCATCTGCGTCAGCCGCAGCAGCGCCCACGCCTTGCCGTGGATGCGACAGTCGAGCAGGCCGGTGCGGGCCACCAGTTCGCGCTGCACCAGGTCGGCCAGCCGCTCGCCGATCGTCGAGCTGACCTCGCCCGCCCCGTAGTAGTAGGCCGCGATGCCGTTGGCGCGTCCGGAGCTGAAGCCGTCGACGTGCAGCGAGAGGACCAGATCGGCGCCCACTGCATTGGCCAGCGCGGCGCGCTGCTCGTCGGTCTTGCCGTTGCCCGGGCCGCGGGTCAGCCAGGTCATCACCCCGAGTGCGGTGAGACGCCCTTCGAGCCGGGTCGCCAGATCCCAGGCCAGCTCGGCCTCGACGAGGCCGTCCTGCACGGCACCCGGGTCGTCGCCGCCGTGACCGGGATCCAGGACGATCCGCTTGCCCAGCAGGCTCGGTCCCGACGCGGCGACCGCCACCAGGTCACGCAGCAGCTGCGGGCGGCCCCCGACGACCCGCCTGCCGAGCTGGCGCAGCGCGCGCAGTGTCGCGGGACCGCAGACGCCGTCGCAGACCAGTCCGTAGTCACGCTGGAAGGCCCGCAGCGCGCGAGCGGTCGGCGCCCCGAAGATGCCGTCAACGTGCATGACGTTGTAGCCCAGCCCCAGCAGCTGCTCCTGCAGGGCACTGACGTCGTCACCGACGAGCAGCTGGCCCGGGGAGTGGGCCAGCACCCGATCGCCGAGCCGCCAGTGGGCGCCGGTCAGCGCGGTGTAGGTCTCGACCCCGACCCGCCCGTCGACGCAGAGCGCGCGGCGCTGCTGGAAGTGGCGTACCGCGAGCTCGGTGGGCTCGTCGAAGAGATTCGCTGCCGCGGGGTCGGAGTTGTCGAGCATTCCCAGCGTGGCCAGCATGCGACGCACCTCGGCAACGGCGCTGCCGGCAGCGCCACGTCGCAGCACATCCATGAACGGGGGTCCTCGCACTGGCGTCGGGATGGGTCGGGAGACATTCTGCCCCACCTCGGTCCGGCACTCACCGCCTCCCGAGCGGCGCGGCCCGCGAAGGCCGCAGGATCAGCCGACGAAGACCACAGGATCAGCCGACGAAGTCGGTGAGCTCCTTGAGGATGGCGGCCTTGGGCCGCGCCCCCACGATCGACTTCACTATCTGACCCTTGTGGAAGACCGACATGGTGGGGATGGACATGATCTGGTAGTCCCGCGCGATACCGGGGTTCTCGTCGATATTCACCTTCGCGACGGTGATCTTGCCGGCGTACTCACCGGCGATCTCCTCGAGTACCGGGCCGACCAGGCGGCACGGGCCGCACCACTCGGCCCAGAAGTCCACAAGTACCGGACCTTCAGCCTGCAGCACGTCGCTGGCGAAGCTGGCATCGGTGACCGTCTTGGTGTTGTTGCCCATGTCGTTTCTCTCCTGGATTGGTGTGGGTACGTGCAGTCAACGTCCGCGGCGCGACGGTTGATTCCCCGCGCGGAGCTCTGTCTCAGGTCCGCGGCGCGTCACCCAGCGCCGCCAGGTACCGCTCCGCCTCGAGCGCTGCCTGGCAGCCGGTGCCCGCCGCCGTGATCGCCTGACGGTAGACGTGATCCACGACATCCCCGGCGGCGAAGACCCCGGCGAGGTTGGTGCGAGTGCCCGTAGTCGTCACGACGTAGCCCTCGTCGTCCAGCTCGAGCTGGCCCTTGACCAGCTCGCTGCGCGGCTCGTGCCCGATCGCGATGAACAGCCCACCTACCGGCAGGTCCCGCTCGTCACCGGTAACGGTGTCGCGCAGCCGGATGCCGGTCACCGCGTGCTCGCCGGCAATGTCGACGACCTCGGAGTTCCACGCCCAGCTGATCTTCGGGTTGGCCTCGGCACGATCGACCATGATCCTGCTCGCGCGCAGCGAATCCCGACGGTGCACGACTGTCACTGAGCGGGCGAAGCGGGTCAGGAAGGTGGCCTCCTCCATCGCGGTGTCACCACCGCCGACCACGGCGATATCTCGATCGCGGAAGAAGAAGCCGTCGCAGGTCGCGCACCACGACACGCCGTGGCCGGACAGCTCGTCCTCGCGGGTCAACCCCAGCTTGCGGTAGGCCGAGCCCGTCGCCAGGATCACGGCGTCGGCGGTGTATTCCCCGGCCAGCGTCCGCACGGTCTTGACAGCGCCGGAGAGCTCGACGGCGATGACGTCGTCGCTGACCAGTTCGGCGCCGAAGCGTTCGGCCTGAGCCCGCAGGTGATGCATCAGGTCTGGACCCATGATCCCGTCGGGGAAGCCTGGGAAATTCTCCACCTCGGTCGTGTTCATCAGCGCGCCGCCGTACTGCGCGCCTTCGAACACCAGCGGCACCAGGTCGGCGCGCGCGGTGTACAGCGCCGACGTGTAGCCCGCCGGGCCAGAACCCACGATGATCACATTGCGGTGACCGCTCACCCGCTGCCTCATTTCTGTCTGTCGAGAACCTCAACGATCCTATGGTCGCGGCGATTCCCGGCTGAGTCAGCGCCGCCGGGCCAGCGCGACGATCTCCTGGAGCTCCGGGATGCGCATCCGCCAAGCGGTGAGGCCGAACACCGCGAGCCCCGCGCCCGCACCGAGCACCAGGCCCGCCAGCGAGCCGACGTGGCCCGTGCCGAGCAGGGCCCGGCACGCGACGACGCCGCCGTACGCGGCGAGCGCACCGACCGCCGCGGCCAGCGCCACTCGCAGCACCGTCGCAGCGACTTCCCGCAATCCCAACCTGCCCAGCCGCCGGCTCAGCAGCACGTGCCCGGCGACTGCACCGACCACGTAGGACAGCGACGTCGCGATATTGAGCCACTCGACGGCGGCTAGCGACGGCAGGGGATCGGCGGAGGTGCTGTGGGGGGAGTGAAACATTGCGTTGGAGATCAGGACGAGCGCGACCTTGGTGGCGACCATGAAGACGTTGATCAAGGTGGGGGTCCGGCCGTCGCGCATCGCATAGAAGACCCGCAGTTGGAGCATGACGATTGCGAACGGCAGCAGGCCGAAGGCGGAGAACGCCAGGGACGAGCCGATGAGCCGCGCCCCGCCGACGGATGCCTGGCCGTAGCCGTAGAGGGTTACCGCGAGGACCGGGCCGAGCACGATCAGCCCGGCGGTGATCGGCACGAGCGCGACGGCCGACAGCCGCGAGCCGAGGGATAGGTCGGTGACCACGGCGGCGGTGTCGCCGCGCACCGCCGCGCGCGACATCCGCGGCATGATCGCGGTCAGCAGCGAGACGACCAGGATGCCGTAGGGCATCTGGAACAGCAGGTCGGCCTGGGTGAAGACGCTGAACCCGCCGTTGCCGATGCCCACCTTCTGAATGACCGTCACGCCGACCTGGCTGGCGAGCACGTATCCGAGCACCCACCCGGCCAGCGTGCCTACCTCCTTCATCCGGCCGACTTCGTTGGGCCGGGACCGGAACCGCCACGCCCACCGGAACCCGGCGCGACGCAGCGAGGGCACGAGCACCAGCGCCTGTCCCGCGATACCCAGCGTCGTGCCGATGCCGATGACGAGGATCTGCGCCGTGGTCATCGTGGCGGGGTTCAACGTCGCGGGGCCGGGCATGACCCAGAACGTGACGACCGTGGCGATCATGATCACGTTGTTGAGGACTGGTGACCAAGCGCCCGGACCGTATACGTGCTTGATGTTGAGCACTGCGGTGAACATCGCGCCCAGCCCGTAAAAGAAGATCTCGGGCAGCAGCAGCGTGGCGAAGATGCTGGTCAGCTCGCGCTGCGGTCCGGCCGGGACGAACGCGGCCGCGATGAGGGGCGCGGCGGCCACGGCGAGCAGCGTCATCGCGCCGAGTGCGGCGGCGGCGATCGAGAGCAGCCGCTGGGTGTAGGCGACGCCGCCGTCGTCGTCCTCGGCCTGGGCGTGGACGAGCAGCGGGATCAGCACGCTGGACAGCACCCCGCCCAGCAGCAGCTCATAGACCATGTTGGGAAAGTTGTTCGCCGCGTTGTAGGCGTTGCCGACCTCGGCCAGGCCGAGCGCGGCGACGAGCAGGCTGCTGCGGATGAAGCCGGTGATCCGGCTGGCCAGGCTGGCCACCGCCATGGTGCGGCTGTTCGCCATCAGGCTGCGGTTGCCCGCGTCGCCGGGCGGGCGCTGCGCTGCCGCCGGCGGCTCGGGGCCGATCGGTGGTGCGCCCGCGGCGTCGCCGGGCTGCTGGACCGGTCTGGCCCGCGCCGCGTCGATCGTCGCGGCGGCCGGGACGGTGCCCGGTCGCAGCCGCCGCGGCCCGACGTAGGTCGGGTGGCTCCACTGTGGCTCGGCGCCGACGTCCGGCTCGTCCCAGTCGGCGAGCAGCAGGCTCGTCATCGGGTCGGCCTCGGTGAACATGCGGGGCTCGAACAGCTCCCCGCGGGCATACAGCGCCGGGGTGCTCCAGCCGTCGCCGGGCGGGGTGCTCACGGGGCCAGGACCGCGGCTACCGGCTCGCTCGGCTCGCCCGGCTCAGCCGGGCCGCTCCCGCGCTGGCGCAGCCGCCGCACGAGGCGCACGAGCAGCGCCAGCACGAGCACCGCGGCGGCTGCGATGGTGATGATGATCCCGATCGTGCCCAGAGCGGTGCTGTGCACCGACAGCAGTACCGGTTGGCCCAGCTCGGCACCGGACGGAGTGAGCAGGGCGGCCTGTACCGGGAAGCGGCCGGTGCGCACGGCGCGAGTCGCGACCTGCAGGGTGAGCTTGGACCTCGCGGGGATCTCGCGGACGCCTACGTCGTTGGCGCTGAAGCCGGGCAGCCCGTTGACCGCACCGACGCGCAGCCGCACCTTGACCGGATACGGCAGGTCGTTCTCGACCGTGAGCGGGAGCGGTGAGCTGCCCGAGGCGAGCGTGTAGGTCCCGTTCGACGGACGCACGAGGTAGACGCGCGACTCGAAGGTCGCGATCCCTTGGGTGAGTTCGGCGGCCAGGGAGGCGCCCAGGGCCGGCGCGCTGCGCCACTCAACGGACTCGACCCGCTGCACGGCGGCGGGCAGGTTGCCGAGCACGGTGGCGGCGTCAGCCGGACGCAGCATGCTCGACAGCGCCGGCACGGCCGCGGACACCGCCTGCGCGGCCGCGATCACCCGGGCGGGCAACTGCGAGCCGGTGCCGGGGGGCGAGATGAG
>JAYTRE010000078.1:0-9549 GCA_043746395.1 Pseudonocardiales bacterium | reverse complement strand
GCGTGCCGGATGAGCTCGGTCGCCTCGGCCACCGGCCGCCGATTCAGGGGCTGCTCGTCGGGATAGCGCTCGAAATACAGCGGCGTGCCGACGATCATGCGAACGCGCGGCCGGCGCGGTTGCCGGCGATGCGTCATCTCCGAGGTGCCGTGGCAGGCCACCGGCACGACGACGGCGCCACTGCGCAGCGCCAGGTAGCCGACGCCGGGCAGAGCGGACCGTCGAATAGCGACCGATGATTGATCGCCAGCAGCACTGCTCCGGTGGGCGGCACCCTGGTCAACCCGTCGATCTCGAGCCGGGCCAGGCTCCGCGCGATCAGCCGGCCGAGGAGCTGGCGCCGGCGCAGGATCGGGGAGCCGCCGACGCGCTCAGCGAGGATCGGTTCAGCCATCGCGACTCTCCCGGACCAACTCGACAAGCTGCCGCACCACCTCGTCGATGGACAGCCCGGTGGTGTCGACGACGCTGGCATCCAGAGCGCGCCGCAGCGGGCTCGCGACCCGGCTGCTGTCGAGGCGGTCGCGCCGCTCGATGTCGGCGGCGACCCCGGCCAGATCGGTTCCGGACCCGAGCTCGCCGGCCCGACGGCGCGCTCGAGCCTCGGCGCTGGCGGTGAGATAGATCTTGGGGCGGGCGGACGGCCAGACGACGGAGCTGATGTCGCGACCCTCGACCACGATCCCGCCCGTCCCGATGATCGCCCGCTGCCGGGCGACCAGGTCCTGGCGCAGCTCCGCAATGGCGGACACGGCGCTCACGGCAACAGTCACCTCGGGCGAGCGGATCTCGGTGTTCACCGCCTGCCCATCGAGTCGCACCCATGGATCGTGCGGCTCGGTCGAGATGTCGATGCGGCTATGGGCTGCGAGCCGGGTGATCCCCGTCGCGTCATCGGCGCCCAGGTGGGCCCGAAGCGCGGCGAGGGTCGCGGCGCGGTACATGGCGCCGGTGTCGAGGTACCGGGCGCCCAGCGCCGTCGCGAGCCGCCGCGCAACGGTCGACTTGCCGGTGCCCGAGGGTCCATCTATCGCCACGACCCCGCAGAAGGGACCAGCCGTCATCGCCGCCCCGCCTCCTCGCCTGTCGTGGTCGGCCCCGCCGATACGCCGCAGCGCCCGCGGACCGCCCGGACGTGCCCCGTGAGGATACGGACCGTCGGGCGTCACGCGGGCCGCTCGGGCGACTCACCGCAGGAGGCGTGACGCCGTGCACGCAGTAACGCCAACAGGGCTCGACCTCCGCTAGACAGTGAAGTCAATTCATGCCTAACGGATCACGGTCGACGCGAGCACACGCCATCGCAGCTGTCTGTCGTCTCCCGCGGCGTGCCTGCCGGCGTCCTCGACAGTGACGTCATTGCGGCAGGTCGGTCCGCAGCGCAGCCGCTCCACGCAGGTAGACATGACGGATCTGGCCCCGGTTCAGCTCCGATTCGACGTGCGCCAACAACCGCAGTACCCGAGGCAGCGCGCCCGACACCGCGATCTCGGTGGTGCACAGCAGCGGGACGTCGGTTAACCCCAGCAGCCGCGCGGCGTAGGCGGGAAACTCGGCCGTGAGGTCCGGCGTGGCAGTGAAGATGATGCTGATGAGCTGGTCGGGGCGGATGCCGTTGCGTGCCAGCACCGCTGCGACGAGTTCCGATGCCCCGGCCAGGATGAGTTCCCGGTCGTCAGCGTCGATCTGGATAGCCCCACGCACCGCACGAACTGCCATCCGGCCTAGCACCTCCATAACTATCTCGGCTGATTTCTTAACTGCTAGAGCGTTACACAGACAAGCTGATCCGTCGGTAACGCGACGTAGCGAGACACGGACATCTGTCTTTATTGTCTTAGAGATGGCCAAATATAGCGACTCATCGCTATTCCGACCAAGTGTGGCGCTATATCGATATACCTGTTTAGCGAGTTGTCTCTGTCACGGCTATCCACCCGAGTCAGCGGATGACGGTATCGAGCATTCTGTCCACCACGGGAGTGGCGAGAGCAGGCTTTGAGACCAAGCCAGGAGAAGGGCGACGATGCGCCTATCGAGCTTCACCAACTTATCGATATCTCGCTTTATAGCTTGACCGTTACAACTGTTTACTGCTGTAACGGTAGCGCGGCATCTCAATTCAGAGCTAGGAGCTCTTATCGACCAAGCGATAAAGCGCGGCCAGCTCCGAGGCGGCCAATGGGCGGATCGTTCCCGCGCGCTGAGCACCGAGCAGTACCGGGCCGATCGCGGTGCGCACCAAGCGCTGCACGGGGTGCCCGACCTCGGCCAGCAGCCGGCGCACGATGTGCTTGCGCCCCTCGTGCAGGACCACCTCGACGATTGCCTGGGCGCCTTGCGTCGAAACGACGCGGAAGCGATCGACCCGGACCGGCCCGTCAGCGAGCTCGACGCCGGCGACCAGCCGCCGCCCGACGCCCTTAGCCACCGGAGCGGGCACCGTGGCCAGGTAGGTCTTGGCAACGCCGAATGAGGGATGCATGAGCCGGTGCGCGAGCTCCCCGTCGTTGGTGAGCAGTAGCAAACCTTCGCTCTCGGCATCGAGGCGGCCGACGTGAAAGAGTCGTTGCGGCCACTCGGCTACCAGCTCACCGACCGTCGGCCGGCCCCGCGAATCCGACATGGCGCTCAGCACCCCTTTGGGCTTGTTGAGCGCGAGATATACCAGCTCGGATCGCACGTTGATCCGGCCGCCGTCGATGTGGATCACCGCCGTCAAGGGGTTCACCCGCCTGCCCATCTCGACGACGATGGTGCCGTCCACGGTGACCCGCCCCGCGGCGATCAACTCCTCGCAGCTGCGTCGCGATCCGAGGCCGGCCGCGGCCAGAACCTTCTGCAGTCGGGTCCCGTCAGGGTGGTCCTGGTGCCCAGGTATCGGCTCATCCTCCACTTCAGCTATCGTCCGATTCCACGAGATCGAGCTCAGGCAACAGCGGAGCCAAAGACGGAAGATCGGCCAACGACGGCAAGCCCATCTTTTCCAGGAACAGGTCCGTCGTGCGCAACAGACCACCGCCGGTCTCCGGGTCCGATCCCGCTTCGATCAGGAGACCGCGCGTGACCAGCGTGCGCACCACCCCGTCGACATTCACCCCGCGAATCGCCGAGACGCGCGATCGCGTGACGGGCTGCCGGTACGCGATTACCGCCAGGGTCTCCAGCGCGGCCTGAGTCAGCCGACTACGCTGGCCCTCCTGGAGGAAGCCAGCCACGGCTGTGGCGTAGGCGGGCCGGGTATACAGGCGCACGCCGCCAGCCACGTCACGCAGCTCGATGCCGGCGTCGCGCTGCTCGTAGCCCTCGCGCAACGCCTCGACCGCGGCGCTCACCGCGTCGATCGGTTGCTGAAACGCGACGGCGAGCGAAGCCAGCGTGACCGGCGCCTCCAGAACGAACAGCACCGCCTCGACTGCCCCGGGTAGTTCGGCTCCGCTGACCCGCGGCGCCGCCTGCGCGACCGGCTGCCCGCCAACCTCGCCGAGCCACTCCCCCTCGTCGGGATCGTCGACGATCACGTCGTCGACGTGCGGGGTGGAGTCGTCCGCTGCCGGGTTCACCCGTACTCCTCGTCCACCGACGCGTCGTCGGTCTCGATTGCACTCTGCTGAGTAGTGCCGGTCCACCGCACTCGCAGTTCTGCCAGTGCACCAGCCTGGTCGAAGGCGACGTCGCCGTCGCGATACATCTCGAGCAGCCCGAGAAAGCGCGCAACCACCTCGAGCGTGGACGTGCAGTCAGTGGTCAGTCCCCGAAACGTCACCGAGCCCTGCCGCCGGAGCCGTTCGCGGAGCACGCTCATGTGCTCGCGCACACTGACGCGCACCATGTGAACGTGATCGACGGCCACGACCGGGACTGGGCGCGCGAGCATCGCGCCGGCGGCGAGTTCGGCCAGCCGCGCCGGCGTGATGCCAAGCAGCACGTCCGGGAACAGAGCGGCAAACTGCGGCTCCAGCTCCGCCGAGCGCCCGAGCCGCCGCGACTGGATCCGGTCGAGTTCGGCGAGATGCGCCGCCGCGAGCTTGTACGCCCGGTACTGCAGCAGCCGCGCGAACAGCAGATCGCGCGCTTCGAGCAGGGCGAGGTCCTCCTCGTCCTCCACCTCAGCTGCGGGCAGCAGGCGGGCCGCTTTGAGATCGAGCAGGGTGGCCGCCACGACGAGAAACTCCGTCGCCTTGCCGAGATCCCACTCTCCGGCGCCGGCCAGGTAGGTGATGAACTCGTCGGTCACCTGAGACAGGGCGACCTCGGTGACGTCCAGTTGGCGGCGCGTGATCAGGCTGAGCAGCAGGTCGAACGGTCCCTCGAAGTTGTCGAGGCGAACCCGGAAGGCGCCGTGCTCCCCGTCGACCGCCGCCGATCCGGAGCCGACCACGGGGACCGGTTCGGTCGCCAGCGACTCGATCTCGACGGCGTCCTCAGCCGAGAGGCTCGTCACGACTCGCGCAGCCTCCGGACCAGGATCGACGTCTCGCCCTTGGCTTCCAGATCGGCGAGCACCACGGCCAACGCCTCGCGCACGATGCGGCCGCGGTCAATCGCCAGGCCGTGCTCGGCGCGCAGCGTGAGCCGCGCGGATTCGAGATCGACAAGCTCCTCCGGGGAGCAGTAGACGGTGATCTTCTCGTCGTGCCGTTCGCGCCCGGACGGGCTGCGGTCACCGACCGAACGAATCCGTCGAGTGGAGCGCGTCACCGGGCGCGCCGGGGGCACCGGGTCGGGATCGGCACTGCGAGCTACCTCGCGCACAGGCCCGGGCGGCACGGCGCCCACACCCGGATGCGGTGCGGGCACCGGCTGCGGCTCCGGCTCCGGCGCCGAGGTGGTCCGGAACAGCTCCGCTGCCCCTGGCAGGCTCGTTCGACGACTCATCCGCGTGCTCCGACCTTCACTGTGGCCTCGCGGCCGCCCCCGATGGACCCTGCCCGACGTGCTGTCATGAACGAGCGAGCACCTCGCGCGCCAAGTTCCGGTACGCCGTCGCGCCGGCCGACGTCGGCGCCCAGCTGGTGATGGGCTCCCCCGCGACGGTCGTCTCCGGAAAGCGCACGGTACGCGAGATGACTGTGTCGAACACCGCGTCCCCGAAAGCCTCCACCACGCGCGAAAACACTTCGCGACCGTGCAGCGTGCGACCGTCGTACATGGTGGCCAGGATCCCGTCGAGCTTGAGCTGCGGATTGAGCCGCTCGCGCACCTTGTCGACCGTGTCGATCAGCAGGGCGACTCCGCGCAGGCTGAAGAACTCGCATTCGAGCGGAATGATCACTCCATGCGCCGCGGTCAGCGCGTTCACGGTGAGCAGTCCCAGCGATGGCTGGCAGTCGATGAGCACGTAGTCGTACTCGTCGGTCACCGGGGCGAGTGCGCGGGACAGGGTCTGTTCGCGCGCGACCTCACCGACGAGCTGTACTTCGGCGGCCGACAGGTCGATGTTGCTCGGCAGCAGGTCCAGCCCGGCGATGCTCGTCTTGAGCAGGATGTCGTCGACGCCGACGCCCCGTTCCATCAACAGGTTGTACGCCGTGCGGTCGAGTTGGTGCGGCTGGACGCCGAGACCGACCGAGAGGGCGCCCTGGGGGTCGAAGTCGACGAGCAGGACGCGGCGCCCGAGTTCGGCGAGCGCGGCCCCGAGATTGATCGTCGACGTGGTCTTGCCGACCCCGCCCTTCTGATTACACAGCGCGATGATGCGCGCCGGGCCGTGCTTTGCCAGCGGCACCGGGTCTGGGTAGCTGCGTTTGACGCGCGCGATGGCCGGATCGGGCGACTTGCCAGGACCAACCGAAAAGAGCGCGCCTGAACCCGCCTCGCCATCCTGACTTGTCGATATAGCCATGAAGCGGTTTGCCCCTCTGGATCGCGGCCGTGCTCGACGCGAGGTTACCGCAGTGCCCACGCCGTGACGATCGATGTCGACTCATCGTTTTGGCTGTCCCCGACGCCGCGCGGGGGCGTCAGCCCGGTCAGCCTCGAGACCGCGGAGGCGTCAGCCCCGGGCCCGCGGATGGGCCGTCGCGTACACCTCACGCAACCGGTCGACGGTGACCAGGGTGTAGATCTGGGTCGTCGTCACCGACGAATGCCCCAGCAGCTCCTGGACGACTCGGACATCTGCCCCGCCCTCCATGAGGTGGGTGGCGAACGAGTGCCGCAGGGTGTGCGGCGAGATGCCGGTAGCCAGCCCGGCGCGTTCGGCCGACGTGCGCAGCACCGTCCAGGCCGACTGGCGCGACAGTGCGCCGCCACGCGAATTCAGAAACAGGATCGAGCCGGCGGGCCCGCTCACCGCAAGGCTCGGGCGTACCTGGACGAGGTAGGCGTCCACCGCGGCAGCGGCGAACGAACCGAGCGGTACCCGCCGCTGCCGGCCCCCTTTGCCAGCGAGCAGCACCGTGCGCTCCGCGAGGTCGACGTCACCAATCGCCAGCCCGACCGCCTCCGAGATTCGCGCCCCCGTCGCGTAGAGGAGTTCGAGCAGGGCCCGATCCCGGATCGCCAGCGGCGTTCCCGAGTACCCGGCCGCGTCCAACAGCCGCTCGACCTCGTCGACGCTGATGGCCTTCGGCAGGCGACGCGCCGGCGTCGGCGGACGCACCTCGCGAGCCACATCGATCTTGACCAGCCCATCGCGCAGGGCGAAGCGGTGCAGCCCGCGGACTGCGACCACGGCGCGTGCCGCGGACGTCGCCGACAGGGCCGGGTGCTCATGGTCGCCCTCGCGCAGGTAGGCGAGGAACTCGCGCACCGCCTGGGCGTCGACGTCGCCCATGCTGGCGAGCTGCCTGGCGAGCAGGAAGTCGAGATAGCGGTTCAGGTCACGCCGGTAGGAGGCGAGGGTGTTGGCCGCGACGCCGCGCTCCACGGCGAGATGGTCCAGAAAGCTCCGTACGACAGCAGCCGGGGCGAGCAGCGCAGGCGCTGTCCGCACGCTCACTGTCCCAGGCCCGCTCGCGCCGGCCAGGGTGCATCGGCCGGTCGCAGACCCGCCCAGCCGGAGGCGACGCCGTGCGCCGCGGCGAGCACACCGGCGACCGCGGCGGCGTTGGTCAACTCCCCGGCCAGGGCGCGACGCACCGCTTCCCCGAGCGGGACCCGGCTGACCGTGAGCGTCAGCTCCTCATGGTCGGCGACGAAAGCGGCACCGAGCGCCGGGCTGAGGTCGCGGGCCAGGTAGAGCCGGATCGCCTCGTCGGACATCCCCGGCGATGGGTGCAGGTCGATCAGCACGTGCCAACGCCGCGCCGTGAGGGCCGCCTCCTCCGCGAGCTCACGCCGCGCCGCAGCGAGGGCCGCTTCGCCGGGCACGTCGAGCAGCCCGGCAGGCAACTCATCGAGCCGGCGCCGGACCGGGTGCCGGTACTGGCTCACCAGGACGACGTTGCCGTCCCCGTCGAGGGCGAGCACCCCGACCGCGCCGGGGTGCTGCACGACCTCGCGGGTGGCGACCGCGCCGTCGCTCATCCGGACGTCGTCGGTCCGCAGCGTCAGAACGCGCCCGGCAAAGACCGTCGTGGAGGCCAGGACCGGATAGTCGTCCGAGCTCACGGCGCGGCCACCGTGGCGCCGACCGACGCACCGTTCGCGGTGCCGCCGCGGTTCTCGGCCGCGCTGCCCGACGTGGGGGGCGCGTCGGGGATCTCGACGGGCAGTCGCTCGGCGGCGTTGTAGTCCAATGCCGCGCCGAGGAAGGCGCGAAAGAGTGGGTGGGCGCGGGTCGGCCGCGACTTCAGCTCCGGATGGGCCTGGGTCGCGGCGAAGAACGGGTGCACCTCGCGCGGCAGTTCCACGAACTCGACCAGCCGCCCATCCGGCGAAGTGCCCGACACGACCAGACCGCTGGCTTCGAGCCGCGCCCGGTAGGCGTTGTTCACCTCGTAACGGTGCCGGTGCCGCTCGGATACCGACGTGGCCGCGTAGGCCTGCGCGACGATCGACCCGGCAACCAGCGTCGCCGGGTAGGCGCCCAGGCGCATGGTGCCGCCGAGATCGGCGTGCCCTGCGACGATGTCGACCTGATCGGCCATGGTGGCGATGACGGGGTCGGGTGTCTCCGGCTCGAACTCTGCCGAGTTGGCCGCTTCGATGCCGGCGAGATGGCGGGCCGATTCGATGACCATGCACTGCAACCCGAGGCAGAGGCCGAGGGTCGGAATCCCACGTTCACGAGTGTGCCGGATGGCCCCGATCTTGCCCTCGATACCGCGGATTCCGAAGCCGCCGGGGATCACCACCCCGTCGACGCCGGCCAGCGCCGCAGCGGCCCCAGCGGGCGATTCACACGAATCCGAGGGCACCCATTTGATGGTGACGTGGGCCCGGTGCGCGAACGCGCCCGCCCGCAGCGCTTCGGACACCGAGAGGTAGGCATCGGGCAGGTCGACGTACTTGCCGACCAGGGCGATCGTCACCTCGGCCTTGGGATGGTGCACCCGGTCCAACAGGTCGCCCCACACCGTCCAGTCGACATCGCGGAACGGCAGGCCGAGACGCCGCACGACATAGGCGTCCAGACCCTCGGCGTGCAGCACCCTGGGGATCTCGTAGATGCTCGGCGCATCCATGGCCGACACGACCGCTTCGGCGTCCACGTCGCACATCAGCGAGATCTTGCGCTTGACGTTGTCGGGTATCTCGCGGTCGGACCGGCAGACCACCGCGTCCGGCGTGATGCCAATGCTGCGCAGGGCGGCGACCGAGTGCTGGGTCGGCTTGGTCTTGAGCTCCCCCGACGGAGCGAGGTAGGGCACGAGCGAGACATGTAGGAAGAAGCAATGTTCGCGGCCGACGTCGTGGCGCACCTGGCGGGCCGCCTCGAGGAACGGCAGTGACTCGATGTCGCCCACGGTGCCGCCGACCTCGGTGATCACCACGTGCGGGGCTAGCCCGTCGGGGCCCGGCGCGGCCATCGCGCGGATCCGGTTCTTGATCTCGTTAGTGATGTGCGGAATCACCTGGACGGTGTCGCCGAGGTATTCACCGCGGCGCTCCTTGGCGATGACGCTCGAGTAGATCTGTCCGGTGGTGACATTTGCCGAACCCACCAGGTCGGTGTCCAGGAACCGTTCGTAATGACCGATGTCGAGGTCGGTCTCGGCGCCGTCCTCGGTGACGAAGACCTCACCGTGCTGGAACGGGTTCATCGTGCCGGGGTCCACGTTGAGATAGGGGTCCAGCTTCTGCATGGTCACGCGCAGTCCGCGTGCCTTGAGCAGGGACCCGAGGCTGGAGGCCGTCAGGCCCTTACCCAGCGAGGAGGCGACTCCCCCGGTCACGAAAAGATGCTTGGTGGGCTTAGGCGTTCGATCCACGGAAGTCCACGCTAACACCCCCGGGCCGCCGAGACGTCCATTGTCAGTGTGACGCGCCGCGTACATCGACCGCCCGCTCCGCTTCGCGGCCGGTCAGCAGGCCGCAGGCATACAGCTGGCGGAGCAGGCGCGCCCGGGCGTGCGGCGTCGGGGCGAAGGGCGCCGCCGCGCCGACGACGATGATCGCGCACGGGAGCGTCGCGGCGCGCGAACCGGCACCGCCCCCGGTCGC
>JAYTRE010000077.1:0-3506 GCA_043746395.1 Pseudonocardiales bacterium | reverse complement strand
GAGTCGCGCGACATCGCCCGGCTCAAGGCGAGCTACCAGATCTTCGTCGACGGGAAGTTCCGCGACGGCTCCGGCGAGTCGATCAAGACGATCAACCCTGCGGACGAGCAGCCGCTGGCCGAGGTCGGCGAGGCCGGCCCTGCCGACGTCGAGGACGCCGTCGCAGCCGCCCGGCGGGCGGGCGAGGGCCCGTGGTCGGCGATGCCGGGCGCGGAGCGCGGCAAGTACCTGTTCCGGATCGCCCGCGCCATTCAGGAGCGGGGCCGCGAGCTGGCAGTCCTCGAGTCCCTCGACAACGGCAAACCGATCCGCGAGTCGCGCGACGTGGACGTCCCCACGGCGGCCGCGCACTTCTTCTACTACGCGGGCTGGGCCGACAAGCTGCCCTATGCCGGGTTCGGAGCCGACCCGAAGGCGATCGGCGTCGCCGGGCAGATCATCCCGTGGAACTTCCCGCTGCTGATGGCGGCCTGGAAGATCGCGCCGGCCCTCGCCTGCGGCAACACCGTCGTGCTGAAGCCGGCCGAGACCACCCCGCTCACCGCGCTGGTCCTCGCCGAGATCATCGCCGAGGCCGACCTGCCGCCCGGTGTCGTGAACGTGCTCGCCGGGGGGCCGGCGATTGGGCGGGCTCTGGTCGAGCACGACGGTGTGGACAAGATCGCCTTCACCGGTTCGACGGAGGTCGGCAAGATCATCCAGCGAACGTTGGCCGGCACCTCGAAGCGGCTGTCGCTGGAGCTCGGCGGCAAGGCCGCCAACATAGTCTTCGACGACGCCCCGCTCGATGAGGCCGTCGAGGGGATCGTCAACGGCATCTTCTTCAACCAGGGCCAGGTCTGCTGCGCCGGCTCGCGCCTGCTCGTTCAGGAGTCGGTCGCCGACGAGCTGCTCGAGTCGCTGCAGCGGCGGCTGGCGACGCTGCGGGTCGGCGACCCGCTGGACAAGAACACCGACGTGGGCGCGATCAACTCCGCCGCGCAGCTCGCCCGCATCCGCGAACTGGTCGACTCCGGCGAAGCCGAGGGCGCGACCCGCTGGTCACCGCCGTGCGTGCTTCCCGAACGCGGCTACTGGTTCGCGCCGACCGTGTTCACCAATGTCGCGCAAGCGCACCGCATCGCGCGCGAGGAGATCTTCGGACCGGTGCTGTCCGTGCTGAGCTTTCGCACCCCGGCCGAGGCAATCGAGAAGGCGAACAACACCCCGTACGGACTGTCCGCAGGAGTGTGGACGGAGAAGGGTTCGCGCATCCTGTCGATGGCCGCGAAGCTGCGGGCCGGCGTGGTCTGGGCCAACACGTTCAACCGGTTCGATCCCGCCGCACCGTTCGGCGGCTACAAGGAGTCCGGGTTCGGCCGCGAGGGCGGCCGGCACGGGCTGGAGGCCTACCTCGATGTCTGAGCGACGCTTGCGGAGCGAACATGTCAGCTGAGCCGGAGCGGTTGCGCGTGCGCAAGACCTACAAGCTCTACCTCGGCGGGGCGTTTCCGCGTTCGGAGTCAGGACGCTCCTACCCCGTTTCGGGCCCCGACGGCGAGCTGCTCGCCCACGCCGCGCAGGCCTCCCGCAAGGACGTCCGCGACGCGGTGGTCGCGGCCCGTTCGGCGTTCCCGGGCTGGTCCGCAGCGAGCGCCTACAACCGGGGGCAGGTGCTGTACCGGGTGGCCGAGCTGCTCGACGGGCGGCGCGAGCAGTTCGCGGCCGAGGTGGCCACGACCGAGGGTACGACGCCCGCGGCGGCGCGCTCCCAGGTGGACGCGGCAATCGACCGGTGGGTCTACTACGCCGGCTGGGCCGACAAGTACGCCCAGGTGGTCGGCGGGACCAACCCGGTGGCCGGCCCCTACTTCAGCTTCTCGCTGCCCGAACCGACCGGAGTGGTCGGCGTGCTCGCGCCGCAACAGTCCAGCCTGCTCGGCCTGGTCTCGGTGCTGGCGCCGGTGCTGACGACCGGCAACACCGCAGTGCTCATCGCGTCGCAGGACCGGCCGCTGCCGGCCGTCTCGCTCGGCGAGGTGCTGGCCACCTCCGACCTGCCCGGCGGCGTGGCGAACGTCCTCACCGGTTTCACCGCCGAGTTGGCGCCCTGGCTGGCCGCGCACCGCGACGTCAACGCGATCGATCTCACGGGCGCTGCCGCCGAGGCACGGCCCGCCCTGCAGGTCGCCGCCGCGGACAACGTCAAGCGGGTGTTCGTGCCGCGCTCGACCGACTGGGCCGACGATCCCGGCACCTCGCGGCTGGGTGCCTTCGTCGAGACCAAGACTGTCTGGCACCCGATTGGTGCCTAGCGATCCCGCGACAGTTGCCGACCACCGCGGCAGGCGTGGGCTGCCAGGGTGCCGGGCGCGCCCGGTAGGTTTTCGACTATGACGAGCTCGGCAGACGCCGCCATCATCCCGATCACGCTGACGCTCAACGCCCGGATCGGCCTGACCCTATGGGCGCCGCCGTGGGAGGACGAGCATGGCGAGCAGTGGCAGGGATTCCTCGGCGACGGCGCCAAGATCCTGCTCTACCCCAACGCGCGCGCCCTGGCCGACTTCATCGCCTCGGGCGAGGAGAACGACCTCTGCGACCACCCCGCTTGGGGACGCATCCTCAAGCTCACTCCCGACGACCTCCGCCCGGCTGGCGAGGACGGTTACAACCTCGACCAGGTGTACGAGTGGGCCTCGGGCGAGCCGGACCCGGTGCACGTGTCGGCGCTGGCGAACGTCGTCGACATGGTGGCCAGGATCGCGGACTGCTGCGACGACGGCGGCCTGCGCCGCCTGGTGGAGAACACCCCCGCCTACGAGGAACTGGTGGACGAGGACAACAGCTACCAGGGCAAGGACGGACGCAAGCGCTGGAACGAACTCGGCGACACCATCGCCGACACCTGGGAGCGGGCCATCGGCCGGGTCGAGTCCTGGCTGTCCTGGCAGGGCGACTTCGCCGACAGCAGCCTGGAGACCGAAAGCGTGTGGGACCGCATCGGCGCCGAACCCATCCAGCTCGTACTTCCCGGAGCGACCTACCTCACCGTGCGCGCCGACGTCCCGATCGACGCCGAGGGCGACGACACCCGCGCGGCGTTCGTGGGCGGCACCGACACCGTCGCCGTGTTTCGCACAGTCGCCGATCTGGCCCGGTACTGCCGCACGGCCGAGGAGCACGAGCTGCACAAGCTCGAGTGGTGGGAGGAGCTGGCCGACATCGAGGACGACGAGGTCTTCACCCCGGCCCTGGATGCCACCTACGACCTGCGCAAGCCGTCCGCCCCGGGTGCGGGGCTGCTACGCGAGCTCGCCGACTTCTGCCGCCTGGACGCCGACACCGCCGTCCTCGACGCGACGCCGATCGACCGCGACGACTGGCGTGCCCTCGTCGACGAGGTGCAGACCTGCCTCGAACCGCAAGACTGAGGTGGAGCTCGCCTACGCCACAGTGGCCGCGGTGCACCGGGCACTGAACGAGGGTGAGCTGAGTGCCGTCGAGCTCGTCGAGCACTGCCTGTC
>JAYTRE010000076.1:0-2089 GCA_043746395.1 Pseudonocardiales bacterium | reverse complement strand
GATTCGGCCGGACGGCGCTGAGGCCTCAGAGGCACTTGCCCGTCAGCTGGATCACACACAGCGGGCTGGGCGCAGGAACCGGAATCGGAACTGGAGCCGGAGCGGGGAGAGCCGGGGTGCTCGGTCCCGCTGTCCCGGTCGGTCCGCCATTGCCCGCGGTCGGTGCGGGAGCCGGGGCAGTGGAGGCGGCTGCCTGGGACCCGGTCGAAGCGGTGCCGCCACCGGAACCACCCGTGGCCGGGCGGGTCGTGCCGCTGGACGACGTCGACGACGGTGACCCGGCAGCGGCCGAGGTGCCCGTGGCCGGCCGCGTGGCGCTCTTGTTGGCAAGCGCGAAGGTGGCCGCAGTGGGGCCACCCGGGTTCACCGGCGGCAGGTAGCCCGAGCCGTTCACGGGCGGCAGCGGGCCGGTGACATCGCCGATCGGGATTCCGGTCACCGCAATGCCGGTGCGGTATGCGTTAGCGAGCGCGAGGACCTGCGCCAGGTACTGGTCGGAGTGGTTGTAGGCGAGGACCGCCGCGCTCTGGCCCGCCAGCGTGCGCAGGTTGCCGCCCGCTGCGCAGAGGTAGCGCGCAGCCCCGAGGGCGGCGTCGTTGATGTTGAACACATCAGCGACCCCGTCGCCGTTGGCGTCGGCGCCGTAGCCGGCCCAGGTGCTCGGGATGAACTGCATCGGGCCGAGTGCATGGGCGTACACCGCGTCCCCGTCGAGCTGCAGCCCGTCGGGCGGGGCCGGGATGTAGTCCCAGCGAACCCCGTCGAGGGCCGGTCCGATGATGCGGGGAGTGGACGTCCCGTCAGCGTTCAGCACTGCGCCGGCGAAGAGTCCGTGGTCGGACTCCTCGCGTCCGATGCCGGCCAGCAGCGCCCAGTCGATCCCGCACGCGGGGTCGGTGTGGGCCAGTCGGGCGGCCGCTACGCGGTAGGCGTTGAGGGCAACCGCCGGGATGCCGTTGGCCGCCAGGTCGCTGATCACCGCGTGGCTGGCCGGCGCCGGGGTCGTGACGTGAGTCGGAGCCGCGCCCAGTGTCACGCGGTCGGCCGGGCTTCCGACGGTCAGCCGTTGCAGCAGCTGCTGGAGCGTGCCGGCCTGGGCGTCAGCGGCCGGGGGCGCCGGGGATTTCGGTTGCCCGGCGGCCGGGCGGTTGGCGATGGCAGCTCCGGTGAGCGATTCCCCGACGGCGAACAGGACCGCGCCGGCGACCACGACCGCTACGGCGGCGTGCCGCATACCGAACGTCTTCGGGCGCAGCGCGCTCAGCCGCTCGGACCAGCGCTGTCGCGGCCGCGCCGGCAGCGGCGGGATGCTCGCGTGCCGTGGCGCGTACTGCTGGTCAGGCATCGGGTGCTTTCGTGGGAGTCCGGTCAGGGTCACCAGATCAACGACGACGACGCGCCTTGGTGACGCCTCAGGTCGGCCGGAGCTGCGCGGACGTCACCGTCGCGGCGCGTGAGCGGCCGCGTCCACCGCCCGCGCCGCCAGCGCCCGCTGGATGTCGGCGCGGCCCTCGCCGACGAGCCGCCGCAGTGCGCTCGGCACGTCGCTCTCGGCGAGGAACGCGTCCGCCGCGGCAACGGTCTCGGGCGAGATCGTCGAGGTCCAGGACGGAAACAGGCCGACGACCACGTTCTGGGCCAGCTCGCTGCTGCGCCGCTGCCACACGCCGCGTACCTCGGCGAAGTACCGCTCGACATACGGCTTGACGAGCTCACCCTGGGTGGCGTGCGCGAAGCCGGCGATCACGGCCTCCTGCATCGCGTTGGGCAGCGCGTCGTCCTCGACGGCGAGCCGCCAGGCCTCCGCCTTGGCGGCTGCGGTGGGTAGCAGCGCCCGCGCTGTAGCGGCGTGGCGCTGACCGGCAGCAGACGGGTCCTGTTCCAGGGCCGCCTCGATGTCGTCGAGGTCGGCGGCGCCGCGGGCGGCCAGCGACTGCACGATGCCCCAGCGCAGTTCGTCGTCGATCGCCAGGCCGGTGATCATGAGCGAGCCGTCGAGCAGCCCGCGCACGGCGCCGATCTGCTCCGGCGTGCGGGCCGCACCGAGCAGGGCGTGCGCCCAGGCCAGCTGATGGTCCGAGCCGGGCGC
>JAYTRE010000075.1:0-5973 GCA_043746395.1 Pseudonocardiales bacterium | reverse complement strand
GCACGTGCTCGTGATCATTCCCACCTACAACGAGCGCGACAACATCGACCGCATTATCACTCGTGTGTTCGCGGCCGTCCCGGCAGCCCGGATCCTCGTTGTCGACGACGGCAGCCCCGACGGCACGGGCAAGATCGCCGAGGCGATGGCGGGCGACGATGCCCGCCTCGCCGTCTTGCACCGCACCGAGAAGGCCGGCCTGGGCGCGGCCTACACCGCCGGCTTCGACTGGGGGCTGGCCCGCGGCTTCGACGTCTTGGTCGAGATGGATGCCGACGGCTCGCACGCGCCCGAGCAACTGCCCCGCCTGCTCACCGCCCTCGGGCACGCGGACCTCGTCCTCGGCTCGCGCTGGGTCCCGGGCGGGACGGTGGTGAACTGGCCGCGGTCGCGGGAGTTCCTGTCCCGCGGCGGGAACCTCTACACCCGCCTGGCCCTGGGCATCGACCTGCGCGACGCGACCGGCGGCTACCGCGCCTACCGGCGCGAGGTGCTCGAGGCGATCGACTATGCCGCCGTGGCCTCCGAGGGCTACTGCTTCCAGGTCGACCTGGCCTGGCGGGCGGTGCGGGCCGGTTTCCGGGTTACCGAGGTCCCGATCACCTTCGCCGAGCGAGAGCGGGGTGAGTCAAAGATGAGCGGCTCGATCGTGCGGGAGGCGCTGCTGCGGGTAACCGAGTGGGGCGCGGTCCACCGCACCCGCCAGGTCCGCGGGCTGCTCGACCGTCGACGGACGCCGCGCCGGTGACGCTCAGGCGGTCTTCGTGCCCCTGCGCGCGCGCAACACGTCCAGCCGCTCGGCGAGGACCTCTTCCAGATCGGCAACGGTGCGCCGCTCCATCAGCATGTCCCAATGGGTCCGGGGCGGCTTGACCTTCTTGGTCTCCGGCTGCGGGCCGTCGATGAGCAGGCCCGGCGTGCCGTCGAGACGGCATTCCCACATCGTCGGCAGCTCCGCCTCCTCCGAGAACGGGACGCGGAACTCGTGACCCCGCGCGCACCGGTAGGCGGCAATATTGCGGGGGGCTGGCTCGGCGCCGTACTCGGTCTCGTAGCTGACTGCGCCCAGCCGACTGCCCCGTAGGGTCCGATCTGCCATAGTGGGCACCTCCTCGACGAGAAAACTCCTGCATCCTGCCCAACGAACAGGGTCAGGTCATGATTCCCTGATCGTCGTCGCACCAACCAACCCAGCCGGCAAACATCTCAGAATGATGCCAGCCCGAGCGAGAAGGCGGCCCGAGGATGCCTCGATGTGCTGACCGTCGTGCTGTTGAGCTCTTCGTCACCGACGGCGATCCGGTTTTCTCCTCCGGGCGCCGCCCCTCTGCCCGGACGATCGGCATGGGGATCGGCGCCGCCCGGTCAGTCATCGGCGCGGTCTTGTTCGCCCAACCCGTCTTCTCGGTGCGCCTGCTCGGGCTGGATACGGCCACCGCAGCCCGCGTGACGTGGCTGGCGCGGATGGCCGCAGCCCGTGACGCGGTGATCGGGATCGGCACGGTCAGCTCGTCGGCGCGCCGCCGGGGCCAACGAGGCTGGCTGCTCGCCGGTGCCGCCGCCGACCTGGCCGATGCCCTCGTCCTCACCCAGGCGCTGCGCGAGGGCCGGGCGAAGGGGACCACCGCCACTGGCACCGTGGCCGTTGCGGCCGCGGCCGCCGTGCTCGCCACCTGGGCAGCGGCGGAGTCGTCGCGCCGCTGAGCCGGCCGGGTAGCACGTCAGGCGTTCAGACGTCGAGGCTCAGCTGTCCCCGGACCGCTTGAGGCCCCAGATCGCCGCGGCGATGGTGCCACCCGGTAGTGCCCGCTGAGGTCGGTGGCCCCGCCCGACGCGGCGGGTGATCGTCAAGCCGCCGGAACGGTCGTAGCGAGTGAGGAGCAGTCCCTGCCTTCCCTGCCGGGCGTGGTTATGGTCGATCTGCAGCGCCAGGGTGGACTTGGCGCAGTCCATCGGGCCGTAGCAGAACTTCAGCTGGGCCGGCATCGGCAGCGCGCGCCGACTCCCGGCCGCCGGCACCGCCGCGAGCGCACCGGAGCGCGCATCGGAGTCGCCACGAGCGCCGAGGGTAACGCCTCGCCGCTCGCACCGCTGTGGCGCTCCCGCGAACTGCGGACGGGCTGGTCAGCCGGGCCGATCTCCGGTGCCCACCCACTGCCCCCGCTCCAGCAGGACGGCACGCAGCAGCTCGGCGCGGTCGGTCATGATGCCGTCCACGCCCAACTCGAGCAGCCGCACCATCTCGGCCCGCGAGTTGACCGTCCAGACGTGGACCTGCAGCCCGAGTCGGTGCGCGGTGGCCAGGTAGCGGGCATCGACGAGCGGGAACCGGCCGATGCGGGCCGGGACCTGGACGCAATAGCCCGGGCCGGGACTGCCGCGACGGTGCAGCGCTGAGGCGGCACGCAGTCCGAGAGCGTCGCGCGGTCCGAGCGCGGTGCACAGGCTCGGGCCGAGCACCCGGCGCACCGCGCCGATGCGGGCGCCGGAAAACGACGCGACGCAGACCCGGTCGATGCTGGCAGTGCGGCGGATCGCATCGACGGTCGGACCGATGGCCGCGGCGCTCTTGACGTCGAGGTTGACCCGGGTGCGCGGCCACGCCGCCAGGACGTCGGCCAGCAGCGGAATCGGCTCGCGACCGCCGATTCGCGCGTGGCGGACCTGGGCCCAGGTCAGCTCCGCGACAACGCCCCGCCGGTCGGTCAGGCGGTCGAGCCGGGCGTCGTGGAAGGCCAGCGCCACCCCGTCGGCGGTCACCCGGACGTCGGTCTCCAGGTAGCGGTAGCCCAGCCCGACGGCCCGCTCGAATGCGGCCAGCGAGTTCTCCTCGCCGTCGGGGGCGTAACCGCGATGCGCGAACGCCAGCGGCGGTGCCGCGTCGAGGAAGCCCACCGCGCCATCATCGCGTGCTAGCGGCACGCGATCGAGAGCCAGCTGGCACCCTGTCGCCGACAACCCCTCGCTCAGCGGAGCTGTTGCGCAGCAGCCGTCGCTCAGCGGAGCTCGTCGCGCAGCAGCTTGCCGGTGGCGTTGCGGGGCAGCGCCGCGACGAACTCGACATCTCGCGGCACCTTGTGCCGGGCCAGGTTCGCCTTCACGTGGGCGCGCAGCTCGTCGGCGCTTACGTCTCGTCCGGCTCGCGTGACGACGACGGCCTTCAACCGCTGGCCGAACTCGTCGTCGGTCACGCCGATCACCGCGGCATCGGCGACGGCCGGGTGCTCGACGAGCAGGTTCTCCACCTCAGCCGGAAAGACGTTCTCCCCGCCCGAGACGATCATGTCGTCGTCGCGCCCGTCGATGAACAGCAGGCCGTCGGCGTCGAAGTGCCCGAGGTCGCCGGCGGACAGCAGCCCGTCGATTTCCTGTTTGCCGCCGCCGCCGGTGTAACCGGAGAAGCGCAGTCCGCTGCCGACGAACACCCGCGCGACGGTGTCTGGCGCGGTGACCCGCCGGCCGGCGTCGTCGTAGAGGCGCACCGTGCACCCCACCGGGGCGCGCCCGACCGTGCCCGGGGCACGCCGCCAGTCCTGCGGCGTGGCCACCGTGGCCACCGCCACCTCGGTGGAGCCGTACACGTTGTACACAACGTCGCCGAACAGCTCCATCGCGCGGTTGCCCACCTCGGGCGGCAAAGCCGAGCCCGCGCAGAAGATGATGCGCAGCGCGCTGGTGTCGTAGCTGCGAATCTCCTGGTCGTCGAGGTTGAGGATGCGCTGCAGCATCGTCGGGACGACAACGAGCTCCTCGGCGCGGTAGGTGGCGAGGAGCTCCAGGGTGGCCCGCGGGTCGAAGCGCCGGCGCACGATGGTGGTGGAGCTCAACGCCAGGTTGAGCAGGAACTGGGACAGCCCGGTGCCGTGGAACAGCGGTGCGCCGAGGAAGGTGCGCTCGTTCGGGCGCAGCGGGATGCGGTCGAGGAACTGAGCGGCGGCGAACGGCGAACTCACCTGTCGGGTCGCGCCCTTGGGTGTGCCGGTCGTGCCGCTGGTCAACAGCACGAGGGCGCCGGTGGACTTGGGCCGGTGCAGTTCGGCGTCGTCGGTGGCCGCGATCAGCGACTCCAGCGTCGGCTGCGCGGCGGCGGACGCGTCGTCGACCCACGCGAGCTGGCGCGGCACGCAGGCGGGCACCGCACTGAGGATCTCGGCGAACTCCTCGTCGTAGACCAGCGCGTTGACGCCTTCCCGTTCGGCGACCTGGCCGAACTGCGGCGGCGCAAAGCCGGTGTTCATCAGCAGGACCCGGGCGCCGAGCTTGCCCGCGGCGAACATCGACTCGACGAGTCCCCGGTGGTCGCGGCACAGCAGCGCGATCACCGAGTTGTGGTCCATGCCCTGGTGCTGCCACGCGCGGGCAAGCGCGTTGGAGCGACGGTCCAGCTGGCTGAAGCTGAGCTCGCCGAGCTCATCGACCAGGCCCAGGCCGTCGGGGTTGCGGCGCGCCGCGATCCGGATGGCGCCCGCCAGCATGCCCCACTGCTGCACCGACAGCAGCCCGTGCGCGATCTCGTCAGGGCGGGTGAACGGCACCAGGCCCACGCGGCGCATGACGTCGGCCTCCAGCACGGTCGTCGGCAGGCGGCGTGCCAGCTGCAGGATGCGGTCGAGGCCGCCGAGGTTGATCACGCGGTGGGGGAGGGGTGGACGGGCACGGCGGTCCGGCCTCTCGTCGGTGGGCGCGGGGAGCGCGCACCAGATCCTGCCACGGAACCGGTGGCTCAGAGCGGTTCGAGGCGCACCGGCAGTCCGTCTTTCGGGCGGGGGAGCGAGCTCCAGTCGATGGGCATCTCGTAGCCGGGCGGGATGCTCCAGCGGTAGCGCTGCAGCGGCCCGCTTGCGGGCCCCGGTCGCCCGGCACCTGGGACCTATCTTGGCCCCCCTGCCGGGAGTCTCGCGGCGTGTCGCGCGGCAGCGGGGCCAAGGCACGGTTGGGGTACTGGGCACGCTGCGCCGCGCTTTCCAAGGTCGCTGACCGCAACCGCGGGGCCCGTGCGCGTCCAGGGAGACGGTACCTGACATAACATGTGCCGCAGAAGTAGCGCAGGCGGTAGGCGGGGCAGACTTGCGGTCGGTCTGTCCTTGGCGCAAGCTCCGCCCCAACACGGGGGCCATTGGGCGGTTACGCGCCGTGGAACTGGTTGTCCTGCTCATCGTCATTTAGCTTGCTACTGGGGTTGGTTTGCGCCGGGCTGCCTCGCAGCGCTGGTGTGGTTGCTCCGCGCTCGCGAATCGATCCAGCGGATCGCCGATAAGGAACATTATGTCAAATCAGCAATGGTCCGCCGCGCCTCCCGCAGCTCTAGGACGCCAGGTTAAGCCGCGAGGTAACAGCAGCAGGTGTCTCCGCGAGCCCGGCGGCAAGCAGCCGACGATCTGCACTCACTAGAGTGACGTCGAGTGCAACTGCCGTGGCTGCCCAGCTGGCGTCATAGAACGACAGCGCGTGCGTTTCGGCTAGTACGGCCGCGTCGCGAAGCCAGCTCTGCGCCATCATGATCGGTGGACCGACAATCGCCAGGAGGTCGTCGAGCTGATCGCTGACATCAGCGGCCGCCCACTTCAACGCCCGCGCCAGAACGTTGCCGACCTCGTAGATCGCCAGCTCCAGCAGGTGCGCGTCGAGATCACCGCGGATGTGCGCGTCGCGAATCGCACGCGCCTCCGCGACTTCGCTCTCCCCCGCGTCGTGAAACCACTTGATCAACACTGAGGTGTCGATCAATAGCCGCGTCACCGACGATCTTCGCGGTCGGACCGTACGAGGTCCCCCGCCTCGAAGCTCCCGGCGCCGCGAAAACGACGCTCGGAGCGCTCGATCGCCGCTGCGAGCTCCGCGGGATCTTGACGAGCCAGCTCGCGCCGCGCTGCGGCGGCGAGCAGTGCGCTGCGACTGGTCGACCTGCGCTTGACCTCGGCATCGAGCTGCACGAGTAGATCATCAGGTATCGACACCATCACTTTGGACATG